>DOUV01000646.1 GCA_003520455.1 Chloroflexota bacterium
CGACTGGAGCTTCGACCCGATCACCGCGGAGGCGCCGCTGGGCGGCTTCGCCGCACCGTTCCTGGCACGCTCTACTGACGTGGCCGCCGCAACGTCGGACCGGCAGGATAGCTACCTGCTCGCAGCCCTGATCTCAGCGACTCCCTACGGATTTACCTCGGGCGATATCAGGCGCTATGCGCTCCCGAGTGGCATGTCCGGGGTAATCGAGAACAGCCAGATCAGTCCCAGTCAGTACTTCCTGCGGGGCGAGAGCGCTCCCAGCGTCGCTGCCAATAACGGGGGCAGTTCCCTGGTCGTGTGGGATCATATTGACCGCTGTAACACGATCACGATCAACTACATGAAGGTTGTTAGCGCGGGGCCCGACCACGGCACGAGTGGTATCGAGCCGTTCATCACCCTCGTCTATGGGGCGCAGGGCCGGAGCGAAGATGTCTGGTATTGGGTCACTGGCGGAGGCACCCCCGATATGACCTCCGGCCAGCAGCGCGGACCCAACGCCTTCGGTTTTCCGATCACCCGCACGATCTGCGGGAGTACGAGCGTGAAAGTTCAGGAATCCGATGGCCCCGTGACCGACCCCGCCCAGAATGAACTGGTCGGCGAGATCATCACCGACCCCTTCAACGCCAGGGATAACGAAACGCTGACCTTCAGCGGCGCGGGCCATACGATCGAGGTCAATGTGACCGTCCCGGTAAAGGATGCCTGGACCATCGGTGGGGCCATCGTCGGCCAGGACGGCACGGTGAAGCGCGCCGTCTCCTTCCCGCGTCCTGCCGTTCCGACGGCCTACAAGATACGGAGTCGCCATCCGGTCGTCGCCAGCAACGGCGATGGCTTTCTGGTGGCGTACGAATCCACCACCACTACCCGGCTGACGGGTGGTGAGTCGGAATCGCCAGAGGTATCGATCGTGCTCGAAGCGTTCGACAAGGACGGGAACCTTGTTGGCAGCAACGTCCGCCCGGTGGGGATCGCGGGAGCGGGTTGGCAACACCGCATCAGGCTCGACCTGGACGTGGCCTGGATGGGTGACCGCTATCGTGTCGTCTGGAAGCCTGTGAGCGGCAGCACGATCAGCATGGGCGACTTCGCCAGCAATGGCGCCAACTTCGATAGCCAGGCGACCTGGACATCGCTGGCCACGGACGCTACACTGCGGACGGATAACCCGCCCAACCCACGCGATACCTCAAAGGACTATTCACCCCGCCTCGCCTACGATCCGGTCGCCGGCCGCTGGCTGTTGGTCTATATCAGAGGAGCGACGCAGTCGGCAACCGCCAGGCTCTATTCGAGCGTCGCCAGCACGACCGTGCTGGCGAGCAGACCGCTTGGATCCGGCGTCGACCAGGTGCTCGCCGCCTACCATCCACTCACCCGAAACTGGCTGGCGGCGACGTTTCGGTCTTCGCTTCACACCATCTATTGGCATCTGAACTCCGACCTCACCGGTGGGGCGCTCAATACTGCGGGCTGGACCACCGCCAGCGCTGTCGCCAGCAGCGCGCTGGCCTGCCCGGCGCCCCAGTCCGTACCGGTGGCCGACCTGCGCTTCGAGGAGTTGCCCGGCGCGATGACCTTCGCCGACAGTTCGGGGCGCGGCAACGACGCGACCTGTTCCGATGGGTCCTGCCCGTCGGCCGGCGTCGTCGCCGCGCCGAACGCGCCGCTCTCCGATTACGCGCTGCAGTTCGACGGTGCGGACGACTATCTCGCCATGACCCGTCCGGTGCAGGATGATTTCACCATTGCTTTCTGGCTCAAGGCGCCGCGTTCGGACACGGAACAGATGCTGGTTGACGGTGGGGCGAACCTGCCTGCCGGCTGGGACCTGTGGCTAAACAAGGGTGTCCCCACGGTCGAGGTCTCGCAGATTCAAACTCCGGCCACGTCCCGCGTGGACGATGGGCAATGGCACTTCATCGCGATGAGCCGGTCGAAAGCGAGCGGCAGAGTTGAAGTGTACGTCGACGGCAATCGGGTGATTGACGTTACTCGCGACACCGCGTCGCTCACGGCCTCGCCAACCATGCGCATCGGCAGACATCGCAACGACGTATCTCCCTTCCTCGGCGCGCTCGACCACTTACAGATCTTCCCGGTCGCACTGAGCGAGGACAGCATCCAGGCGCTCTACAACCGCACCCAGCAATCGTACTGCGTAAGCACGCAGGCCAGCGCCGACCAATCCAGCATCCTGTGGGCCAGGTTGAAGCTGCACCGGCCGGATACGCGCGGCGGGCGCATCAGCGCCGGCGGCGGGCTGACCGTCACCATTGACGCCGACACGCCGCTCTCAAGCCTCGATTCGCTACAGGATGGCCAGCATATCCAGGGCGCGGGGACGATCATCATCGGCGGCACTGCCTCGGACCCTACGTCGCGCGTGGCCGGCGTCGAAGTGAGCGTCAACGACGGGCCGTGGCAACTCGCCGACGGTGCCGCGACCTGGACCTTCCCGCTCCAGGTGACGGAGGGCAACTACACCATCCGCACGCGCGCCACGGACGCCGCGGGCAACGTCGAGACGCCCGGTGCCCGCATCACCGTCATCGCCGACGCGACGCCACCGGCAGTCACACTGGACGCGCTACCGGCCATGCCGGTGGTGCCAACTCGCAACGCGGCGGGCGAGTGGACGACTGCGCTCAGC
>DOUV01000881.1 GCA_003520455.1 Chloroflexota bacterium
CCTGATCAGAATGTCGCGTTCGACATTGCGCCGCGGGAAGGCGCCGCCGCGCCCCCGGCAGAAGCAGAGGTCGGGAGGGCGCTGGCCGCGCCGATCAACTCCTCGCCCCTTGCCGAGTTGGTGCGGCCCGGCCAAACCGTGGCGCTCATCGTCGACGACCACACCCGCCTGACGCCGAGCTACCAGATCTTGCCGCTCTTGCTGGACGAACTGAACCGGGGCGGCATTCCCGATGCGCAGGTCACCATGATCATCGCGAGCGGGACACACCGCGCCATGACTCCCGAGGAAAAGGAGGCGAAATTCGGCGCCGACGTGCTCGCGCGCGTCCGGACGCTGGATCACGCCTACCTGGACCGAGCGAACTTGCGGGACCTGGGCACGACGGCGCGCGGGACGCACCTGTGGGTGAATGCGGAGGCGCTCGAGGCCGACGTGCGGATTGCGGTCGGCATCATCTTTCCACACTTTCCCGCGGGCTGGGGCGGCGGGGCGAAAATGCTGCTCCCCGGCATTGCCGGCGAAGAGACCGTCGCCGAGTTCCATATGCTTGGCAACATCCACCCCGAAACGCGGGTGGGGCAAATCGACACGGTTACCCGCCAGGAGATGGAAGAGTTTGCAGCGCGGGTGGGGCTACACTTTATTCTCAATGTCGTGCTGGACAAGGAAGGGCGAATTCTGCGCGCCTTTGCCGGGCATTTCGTGCAGGCGCACCGGGCCGGAGTCGAGTTTGCGCGGACCATCTACGAGGTCGAGGTCCCGGAGGCTGCGGATCTGCTCCTTTCGAGCCCCAGTCCCATCGACCACGACTATTTCCAGGTCATGAAGGGTCTCTATAGCGCCGAAGTGTGCACGCGAGCAGGTGGGGAGATTATGCTCATCAGCCCCATTTATGAGGGGATGGCCGCGACGCACCGCGAAGCTCTGGAAATCACACACCTGGGAATGGAAGAGGCGATGCGGCGCATCCAGCGCGGCGAGTATACGGATAGTGTCGGCGCGGCGATTGCGGCCTACCAGATCAAGCTGCGCCAGTTCTTTCAGCTCTCGATCCTCTCCGAGCACCTGAGCGCGGCGGAAGCGGACCAACTGGGCGTGCGCCTGTATACGCGACCCGAGGCGCTGCAGGCGCTCGTCGACGAGCGCCTCGCCCAGACCCCGGCACTCAAGGTGGGCGTCCTGCACCAGTCAACGGAAGTGCTCCCGCGCGTGCGCCAGGGCGAACATACCGCGCTCTCTCACTCTGCAACCTGATTCTAAACTGGAGGATGATATGCGCATTGGTTGCGCCGCGTTATATCCTATCACCCGCTATGGCTTTCCTTACTCGTTCGATAACTATTTGCTTGCCCTCCGCGAGATGCGCGAGGCCGGGTTCCACTGGGTGGAGATGGAGGTGGATGTAGACCTCAACCTGGATACCTATCTCGCGCGCCGGGGCGAGGTGCGCCAGGTCTTTCGGGAAAACGGACTTGCCCTGTCCGGCGTCATCGGCGTTGTTCAGCAGGCGTTTTCCACGGATCGGACTCGCGCTGACCAGACAGCTGAGCGGTTTGCGCGGCTCTGCGACCTGGCCGAGGAACTTGACTGTGATACGGTCGGCATCTGCGCCTATGTGCCGGATGAAATTCAAAAGATCGCCGGGACAGAGTTATACCCGGGCAGCCCGCCGCTGGGCTTGCGTCTGCCCCCGGGCTTTGAGTGGCAGGTCTTTTGGGAGAATGCGGTGTCCCGGTTCCGGAACATGTGCCGGATTGCCGCGCAGCACGGGCAAAGACTGGTCATTGAAAACCGGGTGGGCGATTGGGTGAGCACGAGCGATGGAGTGCTACGCCTGATCGAGGAGGCGGGCGAACCGAACGGCGGCGCGCTGCTGGACCTGGCGCACACGAACGCGAGCAAAGAGCCGCTGGGGCTCGTAATCGAAAAGCTGAAACCCCGCCTGATGTACGTGCATCTCGCCGATAATGACGGCACGGCCCAGTATCACTGGCCAGCGGGGCGCGGCAACATCGATTTTCCGGAGGTGTTCCGGAGCCTGCGGAACGCCGGCTATGATGGGTTTGCGAATGTCGATTTTGGTGGTGTCCCGCCGGATCAGATCTGGACGGAAACCGGGCGGGGGCGCGAGTATTTTGAGGCGTGCCTGGCTCAGATAGCCGAGCCCAGCCCATCCTGAGCATCACGCCGACACCGTTCGTTCCCGGAGGCTTTCACGTGCTACGACGCGTCGTTGACCTGTCCCTCGGCACCGTGCCCCTCACCACCGGTCCGCTGCCGAACGATGCGCTCGCCACGCACATTGAGCCCACAGGGCCGGGCCACCCGCGGCAATTCGTCCAGCGGGTGGGTTTGACCCTGCCCTATGTCTTCCCGAATCGCGAAATCGGCGTGGACGTGTATCTCGGCGACAGCCTGCCCCATACACATGCCGAATGTCTCTGGCAAGAAGAGACGACAATCCTGGGCGAGGTTCCCCAAAAACTGAAATGGGCGGTCCGAGATATCGCCACGGTCCCGGCCGCGGAGTGGACGCGCGAAGCAGCGGTGATCGACCTCACCCACCTGGACCCGGCCGAGCCGGCGCCGCTTCAGGCCGTGCAGGAGGCGGCGCGCCACCTGCGCTGGGGCGATTTTGTGATCTGGTCCACGGGCGGGCATGCGCGGCGTGCGGCCCAGGGAGAGAAGGGAACCCTGCCGACGCCGGGCATCCGGCATGAAGTGGCCCAATGGATGGTCGAGGAAAAAGGGATCGTTGGGATTATGTCCGATATCCCGGTGGACCCCGTGCAGGATTATGGCCGAGTGGGAGCGGGAGCGGCCGGGGTCCATACCTACTTTTACCAGCATGCCATCCTGATGCTCGATAACGCGGTGAATTTCGATCGGTTGAGAGCAGAGCGGGTCTGGCTCTCGGGTGGACTATGCTTAAAGACGCACGGCGTCGGGAGCAGCCCAGCCCGGGCCATCGCGGTCCGGGGCGAACTCGAAACGAGCGGCCCGGGCGACCTCGTGGACATGTTCACCGCGATGGAGCCGAACGGGGGCGCAGCAGCGACTGACCCCATTCGACGCGTCGAGCCCTACGGCCTGCAGCCCGAAATCTTTAAACGGTACGAAGTGTTCGGGATGCAGATTGCAGGCGAACCCGAGGCGGAGACACTCAAAGCCAGGAAAGGGCCGGTCCGCCCGCAGCGCGACTTTGGCTCGCCGATCCGCCTCTTTAACAGCCATCTGGGAACATTCATGCGGATTCCATACGAGCCGGCCGGTCGGCTCGAAGATGGAACCCTCCGGGTGAAACAAATCAAGCCCCTCGCCTCGGCCGACCTGATAGGCCCGGCCGTCGTGGTGGATCTGACACAGGTGGGTCCCCAGCAAACCGTGTCGCAGGCGCTCATCGCGCAGCAGGCGGCGGACCTCCAGCCCGGAGAGATCGTTCTGTTGTGGACGGGATTCAGCGACCGGTATTATCACCGGGCCGACTATTTGGAGTGGAGCCCGCGCTTTGAGATCAAGGCATTGGAATGGCTTCTCGATCGGGGCGCGAGAATGCTGATCACCGATGCGGCGAGTCTCGAGCCGCACCTGTGGAGCGATCAGCTTCTCTCGGAGGTCGATCCGCTGCTTTATGCCCGCGGCGTCCCCGCCGTGGTGCTGGCGACAAATCTGTGGCTGGTGCGCCAAAAACGATGTTATGTGATTTGCTCGCCTGTGCCCCTGGCCGGCCTTCCGACCGCGCCGACGCGCGTGGTCGCCATCGAGGCCTGGGGCTAACCGGCGCAGGATGGTTTTTTCGGAGGAGGATCCGTGAACTTAAACGGGAAGGTGGCGGTAGTTACGGGGGGCGGGAGCGGCCTGGGCCGGACGGTCGCTCGCAAACTGGCGGGGGCGGGCGCGCGGGTCGTGCTTGCCGATATTGCGGAGGCACAGGGGCAGGAGGTGGCCCAAGAGATCACGGCCGCCGGTGGGAAGGCACTTTTCGTCTGCGCCGATGTGGGAGATGAGACCCAGGTACGTGAGTTGATGGAACGAGCGGTTGTTCGCTTCGGCGGGCTGGACCTCCTCGTCAACAACGCGGGCGTTATCGCGCGCAAAGGCGTGCTCGACAGCACTCTAGCAGAATGGAAGAGCGTATTTCGCGTGAACGTCGACAGCGTGTTCCTGACGGCCAAGTACGCGATCCCGCGCATGCAAGGGCGCGGCGGCGGTGCAATCGTGAACGTTAGCTCGCTGGCCGCCGAACTGGCGCTGCCGGCGCGGGCAGCCTACTGCGCGTCCAAGGGTGCGGTATCGTCGCTGACCCGCCAGCTCGCCGTCGAATTCGGCCCCGCGCGCATTCGGGTAAATGCCGTCGCCCCGGGAACGATGGAGGATACTGGAATCTTTCAAAGCCGCGTGGCCGTGATAGGAAATGCCGAGACCGTCCGGACTTCCATCTTTGGCCGCCATCCCTTGTTTCAGGGTCTCGGGCAGATCTGCCAGACGGACGACGTGGCCGATGTCATCCTCTTTTTATGCTCCGAGCAGGCACGCATGATCACCGGGGTCATCGTGCCGGTCGACGGCGGGCGCAG
Organism: Chloroflexota bacterium; assembly: GCA_003520455.1. Next base: position 4,581 of record DOUV01000881.1, read on the forward strand.
CGCATTCGATAATTGACCGCCGATGCCCGCAGATCAAGAGTGCGCCTGTATGGAACCACCAGTGCCGGTTACAGCGCGAGGCGGACTGAAAGGACAGGTGGCGGAGGGCGCAACCGTCGCCGTGGGCCAAAGCATTGGCGAGGAGTTTGAGTCATGCGTTCCTTTGTTGCTTCACGTGTATCCGCGGCAGCCGCCTCCGCAGTTTCCGAGATGCTGCACAAGGCCAGACAACTGGAGGCCGAGGGCCAGAAGCTCGTTTATCTCATGCGCGGGGAGCCTGATTTCGATACCCCTGCGCACATCCGCGAGGCGGCGGGCGCGGCGCTCCAGGCCGGCCAGACGCATTATCCACCGATCCAGGGGCTTCCAGAACTGAGGCGCGCGGTGGCCGACCGCGTGCAGCGCGATTTCGGGCTCGCCCTGGACCCGGACGTCGAGGTGCTCGTGACCACCGGTGCGACGATGGGGCTGTACGTGGCGCTGATGGCGACAATCGAACCGGGGGACGAGGTGCTCATCCCAGACCCGATCTACGATCCCTACCCCACGATCGTACGGATGGCCAGCGGTGTCCCGGTGCGAGTTCCAACGCAGGCGAACTCCGGAGGACATTTTTCGGCCACGGCGGAGGTCATCGAAGCGGCCGTGACGGCGCGGACCAAGGCGATCCTGATCAACAATCCCTGGAACCCGACCGGGACCGTGATGACCAGAGAGGAGCTTGAGCGACTCTCCGAGTTGGCTCGGGCACGGGACTTGTTGCTCATTGTCGATGAAATCTACGAGAAGCTGGTGTTTGCGGGCCACGCGCACACGTCACTGGCGGCGCTTTCACCGGAGGCGCGGCAGAGGACGATCACGGTCAACAGCCTGTCCAAGACCTATGCCATGACCGGCTGGCGCGTGGGCTATAACATCGCACCACCCTCGATCACGCGAGCGATGCTGCGGATCGCGGAGCAGTTCAGTCGATCCGCGTCGACCTTTGTGCAGGCGGCTGCCACTCGCGCCCTCAACGGGCCGCAAGAGCCCGTAGACCACATGATGCAAACGTACGCCAGACGGCGCGAGCTGCTCGGACGGTTATTTCGGAAAGCTGGCCTTCCGGTCAATCTTCCTGAGGGGACCTTCTTCCTTTTCGCGGACATACGTTCCTTTGGCCGGTCGTCGGCCGAGCTGTGCAAGCATTTGCTCCAGACGGCGCACGTGGTGACAATGCCCGGAAGCGCATACGGTCCCGGCGGCGAGGGATATATCCGGCTCTCGTTTGCCTACGACGAGACGAGCCTGATTCAGGGAGTCGAGGCAATCACACGAGGTCTGGAACAGGTGTGAGCGGAGAAAAGCGCGGGGTGGTGGCCGTGCCCAGCTCCGCGCCGGAGTGAATTCCGCGAGGGGAGAGTCCTTTAGCATGAAGACCGTCGCTTTGGGTGCGACCGGCGTTCTTGTCTCGGAACTGTGCCTCGGAACCATGATGTTCGGCGAGCGCTGTGATGAAGCGGAAGCGGGCCGTATCCTGGGCATGGCCATAGACTGTGGCATCAACTGGATCGACACTGCGGCATTGTATGCCGAGGGCTGGACGGAAGAAATTCTGGGACGCATTCTGAAAGGCCGGCGGGAGCGCCTGTTTATTGCGACCAAAGTTCACAAAGGGACGGACGGAGAAAGCATCCGGAGCAGCATCGACGAGAGTCTGCGCCGGATGCGGGTCGACCACGTCGATCTGTACATGATCCATTGGCCGAGGCTGGGCATGCATCCCGTGGAGATGATGGAGGCGCTGAACGAGGTCGTGGTGCAAGGCAAATCGCGCTACGTAGGTTTCTCCAACTGTCCCGCCTGGTTGTTTGCTCATCTTAATGCAATTGCGGAGCAGAATAACTGGTCACCCCTTGTCTGCAACCAGGTGCCCTACAATCTGCTGGAACGGGGGATCGAGGTCGAAGTCCTCCCCCAGGCAGCGGCAGAAGGAATTGCGCTCACCACCTACCGGGCATTGGTCATGGGCCTGCTCACGGGCAAATACACGAAGGGCCGGCCGTTGCCGGCCGAGACGCGGGCCCGTACCGATCCGCGCATCGCGGCCTGGCTGGACCGGTACGGCGAGGGCATCGAACGCCTGCGGCAGATTGCGGAACGGCTGGGCGTGCCGCTCGCACACCTCGCCATCGCGTGGGTTCGCCACAACCCGGCGGTGACCGCGCCCGTCATCGGCGTGAGTTCGGTCGAGCAACTGAATGCCTCGCTCGGCGCCTTCGACCTCGACCTGACCCCCGAGGTGTTGGCTGAGATCACCGCCTGCTTTGACACCGCCGTCAAGGAAGAGGCGGGCGGCAAGTTCCCCGAAATGCGGCGCGAGTTGAGGCTTTTGGACTAGAACATCGGCCAAGTCGTCGTGGCGCGGGTGGGAACATGGTTCGGAGGAACCGCGTGAGCGATCTTAAGCGCGCTGTCGGGGCGCACGGCCGTGCGCCCCTCCGAACCTGAACGCGCCTTCACACGGTGCTCTGCAATCGTCGATCGGAAAAAACGACCGGAGAGGATCGGTTCCTGGTGCGCGCCTGTTGAATGGAGCTTGACAGAAGCCAGAATAGAGAAGAACGGATCGAGGATGCAGTCAGGGCAGGGAAACGCGTTTTGCGACATCGTGGGTATCCCTCTGCAAACGCTCGAGGGTTGCGGAGTTCATTGCCAGGAGGAGTAAGAGGCAAGGTGCAAGTTTCTTCCTTTGATCTCACGGGCCACACCGCCGTCGTGACCGGAGGCAGTGGTGCGCTGGGCTCGGCAGCGATTCGGACCTTGCTCGACGCCGGTGCGCGGGTCGCCCTTCTCGCGCGGAATCTGAGGCACGCACAGAACGTCGCTCAGACGCTCGCGGCAGAACCGAACCACCTGTTAACGGTTGGGGCCGATGTTACGCGACGAGACCAGTTAGAACGGGCGGCGGAGCAAATCGCGAAGAGTTGGGGGGAAATTCACATTCTGGTGAATTTTGCCGGTGGGAATCGCCCGGCCGCGACCGTGAACGCCCAACAGACCTTTTTTGACCTGAGCCCTGAGGCGCTCTTGGAGGTCGTCAACCTCAACCTGTTGGGAACGGTCTATGCCTGCCAGGTGTTTGGGCGCCAAATGGCTGAACAGCGCCGTGGGAGCATTGTCAACATCTCTTCGATGGCCGCGGCACGCCCGCTGACGCGGGTCGTGGCCTACGGGGCGGCGAAGGCGGGGGTCGAAAATGTAACGCGCTGGTTGGCGGTGTATATGGCCCAGGAATTCTCGCCTGCCATCCGTGTCAATGCCATTGCACCGGGTTTTTTTCTCGGCGAGCAGAATCGTGCACTCCTGGTCAACACAGAGACGGGCGAGCCGACCCCTCGTGGGCAGGCGATCCTGCAGCACACGCCCATGGCGCGTTTCGGAGACGCGGTTGATCTGGGAGGGACTCTGTTGTGGCTGGCCTCCTCCGCCTCTTCTTTTGTAACCGGCATCGTCGTTCCGGTGGATGGCGGTTTTAGTGCGTTCAGCGGAGTCTAAAATGGTGTGGAGTGTCCAGTCGAAAGAGAAAACCCTGACAGAGGCGCAGATCCGCGGCCTCACTCGCGAGGTGCTCGCGCATGCTCAGCTCTCCGGACGGCGGGTACTGGTGATAATACCGGACGGCACGCGGAGCGCGCCGATTGGTCTTTTCTATAAGCTCTTTTCCGAGCTGCTGGCCGACGAAACCGCAGCCCTCGATTTTTTAATTGCTTTAGGCACACACCCCCCAATGGAGCTGCCGGCGATCCAGCGTCGGATCGGACTCAGACCGGAGGAATGGGAACGACGCAATCCCAAGATCCGTATTCTCTCGCACGAATGGTGGCGACCCGAGTCTTTTTACACAGCGGGAGTGATCTCGAGCGAGGAAGTTGCCCGGCTGACACACCATCTGCTGACCCAGGAGCTTCGGGTGGCTCTGAACCGCTTGATTTTGGACTATGACCTGTTGATCATCTGCGGGCCGGTATATCCTCATGAGGTGGTCGGGTTTTCCGGAGGCAACAAATATCTGTTCCCCGGGATCGCGGGGCAAGAAATCATTGATTTTACCCACTGGCTCGGGGCCTTGCTGACCAGCTATGCCATTATCGGCACAAAAAAGACGCCGGTGCGGGATGTAATCGAACGCGCCGCGAATCTGGTTCCCATTCCCAAACTGGCATTCTGTTTGGTTACGCAAGGAGAGGGGGTAGCCGGCTTGTATGCTGGCTCGCCAGCGGAGGCCTGGTCGCAAGCCGCCGACCATTCCGCCCAGGTGCATATTACGTATCTCGACCGGCCCGTACAGCGAGTCTTTGCGATCATGCCCGAAATGTACCAAGACATTTGGACGGCGGCAAAAGGAATGTACAAGAGCGAGCCGGTGGTGGCGGAAGGCGGTGAGGTGATTCTCTATGCGCCGCATATCACCGAGTTTTCGTACACGCACGGCCATTTGATTGAGGAGATTGGCTACCACGTGCGGGACTATTTTACCCAGCAATGGGATCGTTTTGAACAATATCCCTGGGGGGTCCTGGCGCACAGCACGCATTTGCGCGGGATAGGAAGCTACGACCCTTTCTCGAAAACCGAATCTCCTCGCATTCAGGTCACCCTCGCGACAGGTATTTCTCGAGAGCGTTGTGAACGCGCGAATCTCGGGTATCTTGATCCAAGATCGATAGAGCCCGTGGAAGGGCTCGCGAATGGAGCTCAAGATGTCTTAATTGTACCCCGGGCAGGGGAAAAGCTGTTTCGCCTGAGGAGAGAAACGTCCCAGAACGATCAAGACTCCAAGCGGCTATAGTCGCGGCCATCGCCCGGACCTCAACCACGTGGTGCTCGATATGTGGCCCTGTATTCCTGAAGCGCGGTCGCGGTGTGCGGAATGTGAGCTGAAGGGATCCATTGCCGCTTCGTCGCGCCGGCGATGGCAGGGTGCCGTGCAGGGTCTCTGCCCACGTCAGCGGGCGGCCACGGCGCCACCGGTCGTAGTGGCGGCGGCAATACCCTCGCGCTGTGTGCGGCGCGTCACATCCCTCGACCGAGCACGACGCCTGGGGAGGTGGCGGCTCCCGCAATGGGTCACCCCACGCCTGCCAGCGGGCATAATATTTGTCGCAGTACCCTCTGGCCTTGGGCGGCCGGTCGCATCCGGCCACCGTACAGCTCGAGTGTCGCTGCCGGGGCGGGCGCGGCACCGTCCGGGGGCGGCCGATAGCGTGCACGCACGCAGGATCACCCCAACGGCGCCAGCGGGCAACGTGACGGGTGTCACGGGAGCGGGCGAAGGGTGGGCCTAACCCGCAAGTGGAGTGATAGCGAAGGGCGGCATGTTCCCGCCGCCGTTACCCCGCCCCCTCATGTTCACCGGTCTCCTCAATCACCACACACACGAACAGGGCTACGACCTCTGGGTCAAAATGCGTTCCAGTGAGTGCGCGGATGTGTTCAAGCGCTTTCGCTTCAGGCCACGCCTTGCGGTATGGGCGATCAGACCGGAGTGCATCCCACACGTCCACGACTGCAAAGAGACGCGCCGCCAGGGGAATCTGCTCGCCTTTCAAGCCGCGTGGGTAGCCCGTGCCGTCCCACTTCTCGTGATGGCAGTAGGGGATGTCCAGCGCCGGGCGCAGATAGGCAATCGGCGCGAGCATGTCGAACGCGAACTGCGGGTGCTTCCGCATGATAATCCATTCTGCATCCGTGAGTTTGTCTGGTTTGAGCAGAATGCTGTCCGGCACGCCCATTTTGCCGATGTCGTGCAGGAGTGCGCCGCGGCGAATGTGGGCGATCTCGGCTTCACTGATGCCCATCGCCCGCGCCAGCCGTTCGGTGAGTTCAGTGACGCGCTGGGTGTGGCCTTCGGTCTCTCTGTCACGCAGGTCGAGGGCGCGAGACCAACCTTCAATGGTGGCCTCGTAGGCAAGCGAGAGCTCTATGTTGGCGCGTTGGAGACTTTCAAAGAGTTGCGCGCTGTCTACAGCGATAGCTGTCTGGCTTGCCAGTGTCTCCAGAAATGTTCGCCATTCCTCGGCGGCTTCGTAGGGCGCGCGGTGAAAGATCTCCAACACACCCACGATATTGCCTTTCGCAATCAGCGGGGCGGCGTAATATTCGACAAAACCCTCATCGGCCAGCAGAGCAGCGCGCGAGAAGTCCGGCGAGCGGAGGGGATCGTGCTGGTGAGCGATTTGCCGGTCGAGAAGGGGCTTGCTGGCCAGCCCCTCGCCGAGTCGCACCCGGCTCTGCTCGATGCCACGGGTGTGGAAGCCGCGTCCGGCAGCGTAGGTGAGCATTTGGGTGTACGGGTTGAGGAGGAGCACGCTGGCAGCGTCCATGCTGAGTTGGGCTGTTGTCTGTTCCAGCACCACGTTCAGCGTCAGCCGCAAGTCGAGACTGCCGGTGATGGCAACGTCAATGGCGCGGAGCGCCGCGAGGCGACGCAACTGGGTTTCAATCCGTTCCTTCGCCAGCCTACGCTCGGTGATGTCCTCGAAGAGGACAGCAAATTGCCCGCGCCTCGGGCAATAAGCGGTGACTTCGTAGTGGCGGTCGAGGTCATGGCTGTAATTGGCAAAATGGGTCGGCTCGCCCGTGAGAGCGACCGCGCCGTAGCGTTCGATCCAGACTGACTCAATGCCCGGGAGTACCTCCCGCACCATCTTCCCGATCAGATCGGCGGCGCGCAGGCCTGTCAGGCGTTCAAACGCGGGATTGACTTCCAGAAAACGATAGTTCACCGGCTTCCCGGCTTCATCGCAGATGATTTCGTGCAGGGCGAAGCCATTCAACATGGTGTCAAACAACAGGCGATAGCGCGCCTCGCCAGCGCGGTGCCTGGCCTCGGCTTCGTGCCACAATATGAGCGAAACATAGAGTCCCCCAGCCGTGACCGCGATAAAGACCCACCCTTTGTACGTTTGCAATTGAGTCAGTAGTTGCGAGTCAGTTGCGAGGGTACTTAAAATGCGGTCCGAGAGGAAAATCCACAGCCCGGCGAGCAGGAGATAAAGCAGGATAACGCGCAAAGCCGATTGGGAGAGCGATGTTTTCACGGACGTTCTCCGGCGAGGGTGTTCTTCGTGTTTGAACAACGTAATGGCAAGGTAGCGAGGCTACTCCTCAGAGAGTTGGGTCGCGATCACGGCGAGATCAAACCCACAAAAAGCGAGCAGGTCTCTCAAGATCACAGCGGCTGCCACCTCCCCCCGAGGGCACTATAGCGATTGCGAGACCTTCCCGTCAATCCCCCTACGGTCACTCAGGCACCAGCCCCACCCCGTACAGAAATCAGGGGAGTAAGATACCGGTCCCCCGCTATACGTCTCCTGACCCCTTAAAATTGATCGTTGCCGCCTTGAGACCAGCTCCTTCCCCAGGAGAGATCAGTGCCGGTGTTGGTCCCCGCCTTCGTCCACAGCCGAACGGAAGCCGCCGGGTTCAACGTGGATTGCGGGAAGGTGTACGTCGGGCCCGCATTGTCACGAAGGGTCCACCCGGTCATGGTAACCGTGAAACCGCCTGTCATTTCAGCCTGGGTATTGACTTTTGGAGTACTGGACGATATAATTGCGCCTACCTACCGGTAGGTAGGCCAGGACTCAGAGCCATCGTGGTTTGGATGGTTGCATCAGAGAGAAGCAGGCATGGAGATTCGTGAGGATATCGTCAAAGCGGCTGCCCATGTCTTCAGTCGAGACGGATACCAACGGGCGACCCTCGAGGACGTCGCTCAACTGGTGGGCATCAAGAAGGGCAGCCTCTACCACCACATCAGTTCGAAAGAGGATCTCCTCTTCGCGATCCACGACCGCCTGGCCGATGAATTGATCGCGAACACACGCGCTGCGCTCCAGGGAGCAGAGACGCCCGCCGATCGCCTGCGCCGGATCATGCGCGTGTCCATGCGGCTGATCGCCGAGCACCAGGAGGAGGTTACTGTCTTCCTCCACGAGCGCCACACCCTCACCTCCGAGCGCTGGCAGGCTGTTGTCGCCAAGCGGGACGAATACGAGCAGATCGTCGCCGGGGTTCTCGCAGAGGGCATCGAAGCGGGTGTGTTCCGTCCGTTGCCCGTCCGAGCGAGCACGCTCGGAATCCTCGGCATGATTAACTGGGGCTACCAGTGGTTCCGGCCGGATGGTCCCCTCTCGGCGGACGAGATCGCGGACCTCTTCACCGATATCGTCTTGGACGGCGTGCGCCGGCGAGATTCCGCAGGCGGGAAAGAGTGATGGTGAGCACAGACGATAGGGGCTCCGCCATTCGCCGACTCGACCTGCGCGGCTCCCCGGTCCGCGAAGAGGACCTGCTGCACGCCATGCAGACGATTCGGGCTGTTGAGACCGCACTGGCAGAAACCTACCTGGAAGGCGCCTTCGAAGGTCCCCTGCACGTCTCGATCGGCCAGGAGGGGGCGGCGGTTGGCGTTGTGGCGGCCATGGGAGCAGACGACGTTCTCGTCTCGAACCATCGCGGTCACGGCCATGCGCTCGCCTTCGGACTCGATCCGCGGCGGGTCATTGCGGAGATCGTTGGCGACCCATGCGGCTATGCCGGGGGTCGCGGTGGCTCGATGCACATCTTTGCGCCAGACGACGGCTTTCTGGGCACCAATGGCATTGTCGGCGACAGCGCCGCTCTGGGCGTGGGTGCTGCGCTGGCCATTCAACAGTCTGCTGGCGGCCAGGTTGCCGTAGTAATCATCGGCGACGGCGCCATGGGCACCGGGGTTGTCTATGAGTCCCTGAACCTGGCGAGCCTCTGGCATCTTCCCCTCGTCTTCGTCTGCGAGAACAACCAGTACGCTGAGATGACGCCCACCAGTATCCATCTCTCGTCCCCACCCTACCAGAGGGCGAAGTCGTTCGGGCTCGCTGCCATCCAACTCCCCGGTGATGACGTCAGGGCCGTCGTCGAGGGTGTGCAAGCGGCCGTCCGGGACGCCCGCGAGGGAAAGCCGGCGTTTGTCGAAGTCCTCACCTACCGTTGGGGCGGCCACTACGTCGGGGATCCTGCGCGCTACCGCCCAGAAGGGGAGGAGGAGAGCTGGCGCAACCAGCACTGTCCCATCCGCTTCCTCGCGCGGCGTCTCGGACGCGAGGCTCAGCTCGAGGATCTGCAAGCGCGCCTCCAGGCGGCTGCCCGCGCCGTAGTCGCGGAAGTCCTCGCCCATGACCATCATCATGTCCCCGAGGGGAGCCAGGCTCAAGCGAATGCGAGGGGTGAGAGTGGGCGTTAAGCTCTGGCGCGCCGTCAACATGGCGCTGCGCGATGCCATGCGCGAGGACGAGCGCGTCATCGTGCTCGGGCAGGATGTCGGCCGGCCCGGTGGGCCTTTTGGTCTCACCCGCGGGCTGAGGGATGAGTTCGGTCCCGGGCGCGTGCGCGACACGCCCATCGCTGAGGCTGCTCTCGTCGGATGCGGCGTTGGCGCCGCGATGCTGGGCCTCCGGCCGGTCGTCGAGGTGATGTACCTGGATTTCCTCACCCTTGGCTCGGACCAACTTGTCAATCAGGCGGCGAAGCACCGTTTCTTCAATCTGGATCGGCCCTCGCTCCCCCTTGTTATCCATACCTTGTACGGGGGCCGGGCCAACTTTGGGGCGCAACACTCGCAGTCACTCGAAGCCTGGTTGTGCCATGTCCCCGGCCTCAAAGTTGCATTTCCATCGACGCCCCAGGACGCCTATGAGGTCTTGCGCGCTGCCATCTCCGATGAGGATCCCGTCGTCGTCATCAACTCGATCGCCCTCCTCAGGGAGGTGGGCGAGTTCGACCTGCCGCGCCGGCGAACAAATCAGATTGGCCGCGCGCGGCTCGTGCAACGGGGTGATCAGGCAACCGTCGTCGCCTACGGACCCGCCGTCGCACTTTGCCAGGCTGCCATCGGCGAGCTTGGGATGCGGGCCGATCTCATTGACCTCAAGTGGCTCAACCCCTGGGACAAAGAGCTCATCCTTGACTCACTCCGCCGGAGTGGACGGCTCCTCGTCGTCCACGACGCCGTGGAGCCCGGCGGTTGGGGGGCCGAGATCGTCGCCCGCATCACGGCCGAGGGATTCTGGTTTCTGGACGCCGCGCCCCTCCGGGTAGGGGCTCGTCCTTCGCCGATCCCCGTCGCCCGTAAAGACTGGCAGCAGATTCTCCCCAATCTGGACGACATCAAGACCGGGCTGCTGGAGCTCGTTGGAACGTAACCGTGCGGAATTGAGAAGGAGCGAAATGGGACTTCCTGAAAGCGAGCGCCTCACCTCCATCCTCTGGGAGGATATCCCGCCCGGGGCAGAGTACGGACCCTACGAGGATGTTGCCCGGCACGAGGACCGCGACCTCTGGGCGGAGGTTTACGAACGCCGCCCTGACGACGAGGGCGCCACCATCCCCCCTGGGCTGATACCGGTGTACATCCTTCGCGCCCTTCGCCTCGCCTTCAATGGGATTCCAGCCGGTGGCGTCCTGGCCCGGCAGACCTTCACCTTCAGCCGGCCCCTGAGGATCGGCGAGTCCTTTCAGACGACGATTCGCGTCGCCGAGAAATATCTTCGCCGCGGGCGGCCCTACGTGGTCCTGGCCTTCACCATTCGCCTGCCCGATGGCACCCTCGTGGCCGAGAGTCACAAGCATCTCATCTGGCCCGGCAGAGAGCCAATCGGAGCGCACCCATGATCCCTGCCGATCCCCGCACCGCCCCAACAGGAACCCGGCTGCCGACTGTGATCCTCGACATCAGCCAGGAGCGGATCAACCGGTACGCCGATCTGTCCGGTGACTATAACCCACTGCACGTCGACCCCGCGTTCGGCCGGCAGAGCCCTTTTGGCAGCACCATCGCCCACGGCCCGCTCAGTGCAGCCTGTCTGTTCCAGGTGCTCGCTGAGTGGTCAGGCGTGCCCTGGCCCGGCGGTGCTACATTCGACTTCATCTACACCGCCCCCGTTCGGGCCGGGGACAGCATCACGGCAACCGGCACGGTGGCCGAACTCACCCCGGAGCAAGCACCCAAGTGGCTGACTGTTGATCTATCCTGCACCAACCAGCGCGGCGAGACCGTCATTGTAGCCACCGCCCGCGTACCACTCAGCGAGCAGCCCTCGACCAGTGAGTAAGGAGGTCCTCAATGGTAGCGCTCGATTCCAAGCCAGTCCGATGCATGGTCTACCTGCTGACCGCCGCGGTCTTGATCGCCTTCGTGGCGGCCTGTACCTCGAGCCCATCCCCGGCCGCGGTCGAGGTGACGCGGGTGGTCGAGAAGCAGGTCACCACCGTCGTCGAGAAACAGGTCACTACGGTCGTCGAGAAACAGGTCACCACCGTCGTCGAAAAGCAGGTCGCTGTCACCGTGACCCCCACTCCGATTCCGCAGGGTGGTACGCTCCGCGTTGGTGTTCGGGGGAATCCCACCAGCCTGGACCCCCACAAGAATACGAGCTCCTTCGACCGCCCGATCCTCTACGCCATCTATGACCGCCTGGTGGACATCGACCAGAATCTACGCTTTGTTCCCCAGGCCGCCGACAAGTGGGAGGTCTCTGAGGACGGCAAGGCCATCACCTTCACGCTACACCCCGGCATCACCTTTTCCGACGGCACGCCGCTTGATGCCGAGGCGGTCAAGTTCAACCTCGATCGGGTTCGGGCCAAAGAGACAGCCTCTCCCTTTGCACCCGAGTTCGCCACCGTCGAGTCGGTGGAGGTGGTTGACGATCTCACCGTCCGGATCAATTTGAAGGAACCCACCCCCGGCCTGTTCAGCAGCCTCGCCGAACGGGGCGGCCTGCTGGTCTCCCCCAAAGCGGCCAAGGACCTCGGCGATGAACTCGCCCGCCAGCCGGTCGGCAGCGGCCCATACCAACTGGTCGAGTGGCTTCAGGATGATCATGTCACTCTCAAGCGCACTCCCAACTACTGGCGCGAGGGTTTGCCCCATCTTGATCGACTCGAGTTCCACATTATTCCCGACGAGAACGTGAAGGTGACCAACCTCAAAGCGGGAAGCCTGGACATTATCGATACAGTGCCGCCCAAGGACGTCTCGTCGATCCGCAACAACCCTGCGCTGGACTATTCGACCACGACCGGACTGTCTACCTGGCAGCTCGTGATGAACATGAGCCGCTCCCCGTTCGACAACCACGATGTGCGCGAGGCGATGGCCCTCGCGATCGATCGCTCCGCGATCCTCGGCAGTCTCTTCTTTGGCATCGGCCAACCCGCGTACAGCATGCTGCCCCCAAGCAGTTGGGCCTACGATCCCGAGGCATACACCGTGCGCGATCGCGACGTGGGCAAGGCCAAAGAACTGCTCGCGCAGGCCGGCTACCCCGATGGCTTCGAATTCTCGGTGCTCGTGATCAACCAGCCTATTCGCGTGCAGATGGTCACCGCCCTCCAGAGCCAGCTGGCGGACGTGGGAGTCAAGGCCACCGTGGACGCCAAGGAAGTGGCCCAATATGCTTCCGAGCTCCGCGCGGGCGAGTACGATGCGGTCCTGCTCTGGTGGGCCGGTCGAGTCGATCCCGACGGCACCCTCTACGCCTGGTTTCACCCGAACGGTATCTGGGATAAGTACGGCTACGACAATCCGGAAGTGACCCGGCTCCTCCAGGAGGCGCGGACGACGATCGACCTGGACACGCGCAAGGCGCTCTACGGCCAGGCCCAGGCGCTGATCGACAAGGACGTTCCGATGGTATTCCTGGTTCACGACGAGGAGGGCAAGGCGCACTCGAAGAAGCTGACCAATTTCGTTCCTAACCCGGATGGCGTCATGCGATTTACTGAGGTATGGCTCACCCCGTAGCCGAGGTCACCCTCCCGGCGAGAGGAGGCTTGATGCAACGATATGGGCATCCCCGGGTCGTGGCCCGCGCCTGCGGGGGGCGGGCATGACTCGCCAGGTGGTCCGGCGCCTGCTGGCGGCCGTTCCGGTCATGCTGCTTGTCAGCCTGGGGGTTTTCACCCTGCTCCACCTGATCCCTGGCGATCCGGTTGTGACCCTCTTGGGCGAACGCGCCGCCCCCGAGGTCGTCGAGCAACTGCGTGCCGACCTGGGACTCGACCGGCCCCTGCCCGAGCAGTACCTGACCTGGTTGGCGCGACTGCTCCGGGGGGATCTGGGGCGCTCGATCCGTTCGCCCCAGCCCGTTCGCGAGGCGATCTGGCAACGGCTCCCGGTTACATTACATCTGGCAATCCAGGCGACCTTCCTGTCGCTGCTCCTGGCACTTCCTTTGGGCGTTCTCGCCGCCGTCTACCAGGATTCAATCGCGGACCGGCTGACCACCCTCTATGCGAGTATTGGCGTTGCCGTGCCGACCTTCTGGCTCGGCGTCATGTTCATCCTGCTGTTCAGTCTGAGGCTCCACTGGCTGCCTCCCTCCGGGTACACCAGTCTCGCCGCCGACCCGCTTGAGAGCCTCAAGCAGATGCTCATGCCGGCCTTCAGCCTGGCCTTCGTGCTCTCCGCCGAAGTGGCGCGCATGACCCGCGCCAGTCTGCTCGAGGTCCTCAATCAGGATTACATCCGCACGGCCCGGGCCAAGGGATTGCCCGAGCGCGCCGTGCTCCTCCGCCACGGCCTCAAGAACGCGATGATTCCCGTCGTGACCGTGATTGGGCTCCAACTCGGGCGCCTCTTTGGCGGCGCGGTCGTCGTCGAGACCGTCTTTGCCCTGCCCGGTCTCGGTCGCCTGCTGGTCGATTCCATCTTCGCCCGCGACTTTCCGGTCGTGCAGGGCGTGGTGCTCTTTATGGCGCTGATGGTCGTCATCAGCAATCTGTTCGTCGACCTGCTGTACGTCTATCTGGACCCGCGTATCCGCTACGGATGACTCACACGAGACCTGTTCTTACCGTCCCGCCGAGAATGGCCCACCCCGCCCAGGGAGGGGTCGCGCGCCTCTGGCGCCAGCTCGCCAGCAAGCCGCTGGGCCTGCTCGGCGTGATCGTCGTTGCACTGGCGCTGGTCGCGGCCGTCGCTGCCCCAGTGGCCGCCCCCTACGATCCCGTCCAGACCGACTTCAACGCCGTTCTCAAGTCACCCAGTACCACCCACTGGTTGGGCACCGACGACCTGGGGCGTGACGTGTTGAGCCGCGTGCTGGCCGGTGCGGCTGCCTCGCTGCAGGCGAGTCTGCTGGCGGTCGGGTTGGCGGTGCTGATCGGCGTTCCATTGGGCCTGGTCTCGGGCTATCTCGGTGGCTGGTTCGATCAGGTCGCCATGCGAGCTGTCGATGCCTTGCTCGCCTTCCCGGCCCTCGTCCTGGCGTTGGGCATCACGGCTGCGCTCGGGCCCAGCCTCCTGAACGCTGGAATTGCCATCGGCGTCGCCACCATGCCTCGCTTCGCCCGCCTCGTCCGCGGGATGACGTTATCACTGCGCACACGCGAGTTTGTGGATGCCGCCCGGGCAATCGGGGCCAGGGCGCCTCGGATCCTGTTCCGGCACATCCTGCCGAACGCCGCCGCCCCGATTACCGTGCAGGCCTCGCTGAGCATTGGCTTCGCCATCATCGCCGAGGCCAGTCTCAGCTTCCTGGGGCTGGGCGTCCAGCCTCCTACGCCTTCCTGGGGCAGCATGCTCAAAGTCGGCTACGCCTATATGGACCTCGCTCCCTGGATCGCCATCGCCCCGGGCGTGGCGATTGTCCTGACTGTTCTCGGGTTCATGCTCCTGGCCGACGCCGTGAACCAGGTGCTCGATCCGGGCCGAAAGCGCCGCTGACCTGTTGGCCAGGTGCCCGCTGGCACATGCGGCTGGATACCTGTCAGCCAGCCCGACCCGGGACCGGGTCGCGTGTTCGGGAGAGGATGGCCACCGCGGCCGAGGGCCGCATGCCATCGTCACAAGAAGACCAACTGGAATAGAGGAACGACAATGACAACCGAAGAGATCAAAGCCATTGACTGCTGGGTCAACCCCAACCCGCCGGAGATTGCGGCCAAGAAATGGGCGCCATCTCACATGCAGACGGTGGGGAAGCGGGTCTTCAAAAACCTCGACTTCCTGGTGCACGGCACCTCGATCGAGCAGATGGTCGAGGACATGGGTGCGGCCGGCATCGAGAAGGGGATCATCACCTCCTCCCTCTCCGGCGTCCCGGTGGAGACGATGCTTGACGTGCTCAACCGCTATCCCGACAAGTTTATTGGATCGATGGGTGTCGATGGCCATCGAGGGATGGAAACCGTTCGGCTCATCGATTCTGTGGTCCGCAACAACAACGTCCAGCTGGTTCGCATCGTCCCCGACCTTACCAACACCCCTTCCAACCACAAGTCGTGGTATCCGGTCTATGCCAAGTGCTGTGAGTTGGGGATTGCCGTGTCGGTAACCGTGGGGATTCCCGGTCCTCCGCTTCCCGCCGAGTGCCAGAATCCGATCTACCTCGACGAGGTCATCCAATACTTTCCCGAGTTGACCATTATCGCCACCCACATGGGGCATCCCTGGACCGACGTGCTTATCAGCCTCATGCTCCACTACCCGAATCTCTCCCTGATGACCTCCGCCTGGGCACCGAAATACTACCCGCAGAACATCATCCACTTCATGAACACGCGAGGCGCCGACCAGGTCATGTTTGCCACTGACTGGCCACTCCTGACCTTCGAGCGCTGCATGCGAGAGGTAGCTGATCTACCGCTGAAACCCGAGATACGTCGGAAGTTTCTCCGTGACAACGCCCTGCGCCTCTTTCACTGGGATTGAGCAGACTGGATTCACAGATTGTTCGGATGGCCACAAACCTCCTGTCGGACGGGACGGCTCACGCCGTAATGCCCCCGACTTCCATGCCGGGACGAACGGCATCTTCGAAGGGAGAGGTCCCTGGCGGATGGACACTCAGACTTCAGCGCAAACTGGGGGACGATCAGGTCTCGAGCGCTTCTTCGCGCCCCGCTCGATCGCGGTCATCGGCGCCTCCGCCAACCCGGCCAAGATCGGAGCGCGCCCGCTGGCCGCTCTCAAGACCAACGGCTACCAGGGCCAGATTTACCCGATCAACCCGAACTACGACACGATCGGCGGCCTGCCCTGTTACCCCTCTGCCCAGGCGGTCCCTGGCCCGATCGATCTTGCGATCGTCTCTCTTCCAGCCCCTCTCGTCCCGGAGGCTCTTCGGGACTGCGCCCAGAAAGGCGTTGCCTACGCTGTCGTCTTCAGCGCCGGCTTCGCCGAGGCCGGCCCCGAGGGAGCGGCGCTCCAGCGGGAGATCGAGCGAATCGTCGCCGAGTCCACTCTGCAGGTCCTCGGTCCGAACACCGCGGGCGCTGTCTTTCACCACACCGCGATGGTCGCGAGCTTCGCCTCCACGTTCATGTCGCCCCCTGTCCATCAAGGGAGCGGGATCGCCTTCATCACGCAGAGCGGAGCCTTCGGGGTTTACGTCTACAACCTGGCGCAACAGCTCGGCCTGGTCTTCGACTACTACATCAACACCGGGAACGAAGCCGGGTTAGAGGTCGCCGACTTTCTCGAGTACCTCGCGGATCGCTCCGAGGTACGGGCCGTGGCCCTCTACCTTGAGCAGGTACGCGATGGGACACGGTTTCGCCGTGCGGCCGAGCGCTGCTTCCGGCGCGGGATCCCGGTCATTGCTGTCAAGGTCGGGCGGTCGGCTGAGGCGCGCCGGGCGGCCCTCTCCCACACCGGTGCCCTGACCGGCGCCGAAGACGTCTACGATGCCGTCTTTCGTCAGAGCGGCGTCGTGCGTGTGGACGGCATCATGGAGCTGCTTGAGCTCCTCGACCTCGTTGTGAAGAACGCGATGCCGCGCGGCCGGCGGACCGGCATCTTGACGAGCACCGGGGGCGGAGGCGCCTGGATGACCGACCTCTGTCGCCAGGCCGGCCTCGAGGTGCCGGAGTTTGTCGGCCCCACGCGCGAGGCGCTCGAGGCCGTTCTTCCGCAATTTGCCGCCGCCTCGAACCCCGTCGATCTTACCGGGCAGATGTACACCCAGCGCGACCTCTTCCGTCGCTGCGTCGCCATTCTCGCCAGGGACCCCGCCATCGATGCGCTGGTGCTTCTCTCGGGGGGCGATCCCGAAACGGTCGGCGTCGGCGTGCCGGAGACGGTCGTCGAAGCTTCGCAGTCGAGCGACAAGCCCCTTCTGGTGGCCTGGGTTGGAGCGCCCGACTGGTTTTACCGGAAGCTCGGCGCGGCCGGCGTGCCCGCCTTTCGTGA
>DOUV01000079.1:0-6007 GCA_003520455.1 Chloroflexota bacterium
CTTGTAGGGGGAGGGCTGGGGAGGGGGTAGAACGGTACTTTCTCAATCTTCCTCGACTTCATCCTCAGACACCGCCTCACCCGCCGCCTTGCGAGCCGTGCGCTCAGTGCGTTCGGCATTGAGGTAGAGTACCTCGCAGGCATTCTTGAGCAGGTTCAACTGGCGGCCCCGCAAGCTGGCGGCGTCCATTTTCAGCGCGCCGGCATAGACGGTATGGACGAAGTACCGCGCAAAGTCGCGGACGGCCTGATCTGCTTCACGGTGCGAGACTCCAGCAGCGCCCCGCCCCTGGGCACTTCCCTGACGCACCCGATTCACGAAGCCCTGCACCTCGCCCCACACTGCCTCTTCCAACGCGGCAGGGTCCCGGAAGAGGCGCGGGTCGGCATCGAGGATAGCATTGGCCGCGACGGTAATGGGGCGCAAGATGGCGTTCGATTTGTACCCCTCGGCCCGGTAGAACTGACGGTAAAGTCTAGTCAACTCCTGGGCATGGCTCATCGTGATTCCTCCATAAGACGCTCCTTTCACGTCGAAGAATCGGAAGTAGGCTAGGTACTGCTGTACCTTGCTGGGAGGTAGACTGTCGAATCCTTCGCGGCGCTGCCATTTTTTGAGGTAGTGGAAGGCGTAGAGTGGTGAGTCTGCCAGGTTGCGGGCCACGGCGGGGAACTGCTGCCAGCGGTAATCGAAACCGGTCCGCCCCATCCCGGCGTTGGCATCGGTGTGGATGAAGTAACCGGTGATCAGCCGCTGGAGTGCCCCGCGATTGTCTTTGGTGATGTCGTCGAGCGTCAGCCGTTCTTTGCCACTCAGGTACCGGATTGCACTCGCCGGGCCGTCCAAGAAAGCGGTCTCATCCAAGTCGCCGGCCTCGGTGAAAAGAGGAATCGGTGACTCGCTGGCGACGACTTTGACGTCCAGTTGGAGCGGGAGTAGCAGTGCCAGCAGCGCAGGCTGTATCCACGCCTGAGTATCTGTGGGATCGCGTCCTGGTGGAATACCGATGAAGTCGAACATCATCGGCTCGTGCGTTGGGTAGTGCATACGCGAGAGTCGGTCGTATTCTGTCTCGTCCGCCGGGATCGGCTCCAGCAGCAGGTCCTCCAGCCGCTGCAACGTTGCGGGGTCGAGTTGCACATCGGCTCGATCGCCCTCGTTGCCCAGTACCGACTTGCGCAGCGCCGTGATGCTCACCTTTTTCAGTCTACGGTAGAGCGCACGCAGCATGTCGAGCGTTTCCGGCGTGAAGAAGTAGGTCGGGTAGAAGAAGAGATAACGCTCCTTGCGCGCTTCGAAATTCTTGCCGCTGGCCTGCGTGTGAGCCATCAGTAGCTTGCGCAGCATCATCTCCAGCGAGCAAACGGCGCAGATGTTGCGTTGTGTCTTGCCGCCGTGCAACGGCAGCCGGTTGCTGTAGACGGCGGGCGCAAACAAGACGGCCGGTTCTTCCTGCTGCTCGATTGAAAATGCCGCTGCGCAGAGCGAGCAGACCTTCGTCGTGCCGCGACCCTTTTTCTTGGCGTTCTGGTACTGTCCGAACTCTGCTGCGAAGTTGGTGTGGGTGGGCGCTGCATCGTCATCGAGCCGGATCGTTTGCGTGGCGTAGGCTCGCAGGTGCTGCCACCCATCGGGGCCGCTCGCTTGTGGACGCTGCCGAAGTGCCTCGGCCAGAGCATCGGCGTGCCCTTGCAGCCACGCCTCCCATTGCGCATCGTCCAGCCCTTTTTGGCGGCCCTGCGCCACAGCGGCGGCCACGTACCAGTTGTACGGTGTACCTCCCGCTCTGCTGCCAGAATCTATTTGCTCAAATTCATTACGAAAATCTTGAATACCGAGAACAGGGAAAATCCAGTCGCGTGTGGGGAATTGTGATAGCTTTCTAGCAATCTCGGATTCCCAAAGTTGGAGTAACTCGGCAAGTTGGTCTACGCGAGCAGAGACGGGAAGCGAACTGATGTCGATTGTGGGTGGGAGTAAGCCTTTCTTGACCGCTTTCTCGTATCTCTCTTTACACTTGATAGCTGTTGACGTGTTGAATGGTATTTTGCGTATCACAGCCCGAGGCGTGATCTCTATAAAGCGATCCGGGGTAAAAAACAGCCAGTAGAACGGGGGGAATTTAATTTGTTTGCCTCGCTGAAAGCCGGGAAGCTGGTTCTGCACCTGGAGCGCGCATACCTGGCGTACCTTCTCAACAGCCCGGTCAGCAATCTCCTCGAGCCGGGGCAGCGGCGGGGCGTGGCCGGTGCGCTCCAGGTAGACCACACCGCTGGGGGCGTAGAGGATCGGGACGCGCGCCTCGTGCGCCAAACCATCTAACGCCGCGTTGTGCAGCAGGTTGGTCAGCACGCCCCGATTCTCGGTCAGGTGGTGGGAGGTCAGGCGGGCGGCGCCGTCGCCCAGGTTGGCGAGCAGCGTGCAGATGCGCACATGGCGCGTGAGTTCGACGGGCCTGTGAACAGAGTAGGAGAGTTTGTCGGCCAGGCTGCAAAGCGTCATCACCAGGAGGCGACGCGGTCCGGACCAGTGCATGTTGGGCAGCGCCTTCAGGTTCTGCATCGTGCCCCACTTTTCCTGAGTATTGGCAGCGATGTAGATTAACTCGTGCAGCCACTTTTCCGCTCCGCCGATGGGTTCCAGAAACGCGGTGAGGTTCAAACGCTGCATCCACTCGGAAAAGTGGTCCTCGATGAAGGGCAGGTTCAGGTTGGGGTTCGCATCGTGCCCGAGTCCGGCGGCTTTCAATTGCGCCGCGACGTCGGGCAGCTTCACCCAGTCGTGAAGGGCGTAGCCGCCCACGAAGAGGCGACGCGTCTCCTCATCCCAGCGGCGGAATTGCGGCGCACCCCACGCTTGCAGCAAGTCGCCGATGTGGAGCACGGGCAGGAGGCCGTTGAACAGGTGGGCACGCAGGCTCTGGTCGCGCCGGTAGCGGGCGACATCCGCTCCGGCTGCGGCCTTTTGCTCGGCAAAGTCGCCCCCTTTGGCAGTTTTGGCAGCGAGTTGGATAGTCATCGGGGTGGCGAGCAATTCTACGACGTCCTGCCGCACCGGGTCGTCCGCGAAACGCCCTCGCACGGCTCGTCGCAGCAACGCCGTGAAGAGTGGCTCCGGCGCGAGTTGTTCCACCTCGTCCTGCGGCTCACCCTCATCCAGCTCAAGGTCTTCGGGAATCTCTAATTTCTCAATGTCAGTCATGTTAAGCCTCCGCAGTCCTTCGCGTTGACCATCATACAATGATTGCTCCGGCGCCTTTGCTTGTCAGCCCCCGCTCGTGCAACGCTGTCTCCAGCAGAAGCGCCTCGCGGGCAAAGGCGACGCTTCCTTCGATCCCGTCGTTTCCCACCAGCCGCTCGATAG
This sequence comes from Chloroflexota bacterium, assembly GCA_003520455.1. Next base: position 3,364 of record DOUV01000079.1, read on the forward strand.
GGAACGGCCAGGGAAGATAGAGTCGGCGCTGGAGGTCCGACGGCCTGTGCAGCGTCACCAACGAGACGAAGGGGCGCCGCCGCACCTTGCGGTTGAGTGCATTTTGGTCATCGAAGTCAGCCTCCACTTCTAACCCCTTCAGCACCGTCACTGTATCAAAGCGGGTTGGGTCCCATCCGCCCAGGTCGTCGTTGATGGCGATGGAGAGCGGGCGGCGTTGCGGCAGGAGCGCGTGGAGCCGAAGACAGGCAATCGGGTCGGCCCGCTCGAAGCGGCGCGTGTCCTCGCCCCAGCGTGCGGCCTCGGCGGCGAACTCGTCCCACTCGATGAGCGATGCGTGATAGTTAGCGAGGAGTTGGCGCAGGTCGTAGATCACGAGACGATTGCGGCCCTGCTGCGTTTCGTCGACTGCCACTGCCTGCCAGGGACTCCCCCCGCGAAAGCTCCGCGCCTCGTGAAAAATGGCTTTTGCCTCGCCCTGGAATTCCTCCCTCATCCGCTTGAACTGATAATTGATGCTCCCGCCGAACGTCTCCTGATACCGCTTCGCCAGGCGCTCCCGCGTGCCAGTGTAGCTGTCGCGGATGAGTTTGTCGTTCAATTCGTAGATCACCGCCGCCGATTGCAAGAGTCCCCAGCGGCGAGCGTAGTTCCGAAAATCGGTCGGCTGCGGGAACGCGGCCCGGATCGCCTCGTTGAACCGCTCGCGGTCAACTGCTTCCACGGCACTGAGCAACGGCGGCTCCCCTGGTCTGCCCTCGAAGAGGCGCTCGAAGACAAAATCAGGTACGAGGGCGTAGGCCACGAATGTATCGAACGGCACCGTTACGCCGTCGGGCCGCGTGAAATCATCGTGCCGCCCCAAGCGCCCCAGACGCTGGAGGAAGCTGCCGCAGTCGCGCGACTCAAAAATCAGGAAGTTGATGCGAAAATCAACCCCCACGTCCACCGTCGAGGTGGCGACGAGCAGGTCGGCCTGGTAGGAACGCTCCCTCCCCTCCGGCCCGGTCAGCCCGGTGTTCGGCTCGACCGTCAGGGGGAAGTTATGGTCGCGGAAGAACTGCCGGAGTTGCGCGGTCAGGCGCAGAGCCGTTGCTACCGAGTTCACGATGATCGCGCCCTTCGCGCCTGGCACGTGTGTCCGGAAGAAGGGCAGGAGGACTCCTTCGGCGTTTGCCATCACCCACTCTTCCGCCTTGCCCTTGGCGATGTGGAGATCGGCGGCGCGCAGGATGAGCCGCCACCCCGCGCCGGGGTTCTCCCCGTGATGGTAGCAGCCCGGGATGATGGTGGTCGCGAACCCGGCGCGGGCCAGGTAGTTCTGCATCAACGGGTCGGGCGTGGCGGAGAGGAAGAGGTATCGTCTCGGCCCACCACGCTCCATCAGGAAGAGCAGCGCGTTGATCACCGACACGACCTGTGGGGTCTCGAAGACGTGGAACTCATCAAATGTCATCTGCACAAACAGATCGGCAAAGCGGCCCAGAACTTTGTCGGGTGCATCGCCGCCAGTTCCCTTGCGGGTATAAAACATCTGCATGATGTAGTGGAAGACGTCGGGGTTGGAGAGGATCAGGTCGCCGTTTTGCAGCAGGCGGAGGAGTGCATCCCCTCGCGTGCCCTCGGGCGCCTCGCTCACGGCCCGGTCGAGGGTCAGACTATTCACCTCGCGTATGGGGAAGTTCAGTTGCCATTCAACGCGCATCGCTTCCACCGCGCGGCACTGGTCGCGAATCAACTCGTTGGTCGGGTACATCGCCATCACGTTGCAGTCGCTCCCCTGCCGCTTGAGCATGGGAAGCAACCCGGCCAGGCTCTTGCCATCGCCGGTGATGGCTGTGTTAAAGACGACCGTTGCGTTGCCCCGGGTGAGAGCCAGGTACGTCTCGAGTTGATGCTTGGAGAGGTGTCTGGGCTCAGACCCCAGTCCAGCGGCTACAAGCGCGTCAAACGCGGCCAACTTGGAATAGACGGCTGGTAGGTGAACGCGGCGCATTGTTATACTCCTTCTTGATCCCATTCTACACCACCCACTGGACATATTCTGTCCATACCTGACCAATTTCTCACCGGTGCTCGCCGAGTGCTGCAGAGGTGCTCGTATTGGGGCGGTGAGCGGCCGGGATGATACGGAAGTCCTGGGCCTTTCGCCTGAAGGTGCTGAGCCATTCGTTGGGGCGCAACGGCCTCTCCGGCAGGAGCCCTGCGCCCTATTGTGAGTTGAGCAACCTCGGGTTAGAAGTAGGAGAGTATTGAAAAAAATTGACCAGCAGGGTCTTGATGAGAAGAGGACCCGCGCCGAAGAAAACGCCGCGAGCGTACCTCTGTCGCCGGGCCACGGGAGCAGCCTCAGCTCCCGTTGGCATTCGAGGGGCCTGATGAACCGCACCTGGAGCCTCACAAGACGGACGAATCTCCTCGCAGTTCTCGTTCTGCTGCTCGCCGCGGCACTCTTTTCCACGTCCTCAACCCAGGCGACCTCGGAGTTCGTGCGCATCGATGGAACCGCCTTCACGCTGAATGGTGCTTCCTTCTACTACGCCGGTGCGAACACCTACTACCTGATCTACAAATCGAACTTTATGGTCAATGACGTGCTGGATTCCGCCCAGGCCATGGGGATGAAAGTCATCCGCACGTGGGG
>DOUV01000079.1:6133-8748 GCA_003520455.1 Chloroflexota bacterium
GCTCGACTACGTCATCTACGCCGCCGGCCGGCGCGGCATCAAGCTGATCATTCCCCTGGTGAACAACTGGCGGCAGTTCGGCGGCATCGACCAATACGTCACCTGGTATGGTCTCACCTACCACGACGAATTCTACACCGATCCGCGTACCCGCCAGGCCTACCGGGCGTGGGTGCTGCATCTCCTCAACCGCACCAACATCTATACAGGCGTCCAATACAAGAATGATCCCACGATCATGGCCTGGGAGCTGGCGAATGAGCCGCGCTGCAAGGGGAGCGGCGCCAGGCCCCGCTCGCCGAACTGCAATTCCACGACTCTCTTGAACTGGGTCCAGGAGATGAGCGGCTTCATCAAGCAGAATGATCCCAACCACCTCGTGTCGGTGGGGGATGAGGGCTTCTTCAACCAGACCGGAACCTGGGATTGGGTCTACAACGGCAGCGAAGGGATCGACTTCGCTGCCCTTATCCAGATTCCAACCGTCGACTTCGGTACCTTTCACCTGTATCCAACGCACTGGGGAAAGACCGACAGTTGGGGAACCCAATGGATCCAGGAGCACCTGGCGGTCGGCGCTCACGTTGGGAAGCCAGTCATCCTTGAGGAATTTGGCTGGAGCGACCGGGCGACGCGCGATTCAGTATATCAAACCTGGCTCGATGCTGTCTACCGGGGTCAAGGCGCGGGAGATAACGTCTGGATGTTCGCCGGTCACCAGGACGACGACACCCTGTTTCCCGACGACGGGTTGACCGTCTACTATCCCAGTTCCGTTGCCTCAACGATCAGCGCCCACGCGGCGCAGATGGCGGTCACATGTGGGCAGTGCCTGACGCCGACCGCGACCAACTCGCCGACAGCCGTGACCACGCCGACGAGCACCCCGACGCCCGCACCGACCGAGGCGCCTGTGAGCCTGGTTGATGAGTTGAACGATTTCAGTCAGATCGTGGCCCGTTCGACCAGCCTGGGGTTCGATGACACGAACGTCGGCTTCTTTCACGGCGATCCCTTCCGCCTCACGCGGAAGACCAGAACGGTGGAGTGGGCGGTCTGGCATCTGAACGATCTCAGGCAATTCGCGGTCGTGACCTATCACTGGCCCTACGAAGCGCGAGGCGATTTCACGTTCTACGTCTCGAGCGACAACGTGACCTTCACTCCGATCACTCCATCGATCCAGGATCTGGGGGGCGACTGGATCCAGGTTGAGTACCGTCTGAGCCCGCCGCCCGGCACCAATTATGTGAAAGTTGAGTTCCCCAATTCCTCGGCCTACCGCTGGAACCCGCAGATCGGCAGCGTCCGCTACAGCAACGCAACGGCGGTGAGTGAGCCAACCGCGACGGCCACGGTGGCTCCCACGAATACACCGGCGGCCACACCAACGAGTACGGCCGCCCCGCCGCCGAGTCTCCATGTCGAGGCGGCGCTCAAGCTCTCGGGCCAGAAGACACAGACCAAAGTACGGCTCTACAACGACAGCCTGCAGGCGCAAACGGATCTGCGAGTCAGAGTCTTCGTGAACCTCAGCGAGCTCTACGCGGCCGGCTTCACGGCGACCGATGTGGTGACTGAGAAGCTTGGGGACGAGTGTGGCCGGGTTAGCATAGGTCCCCCCAGCAACTGGAAGGCGGCCCAGTTTATCTACTACGTGGACCTGGACTGGGGCGCCTCTATGTTCCCACCGAACAGTTCCTGTGAGGTCCGCTTCCGCATCCGCCCGGTCGCTTCGGAATCCGTGTGGGATGCCACCAACGACGACTCCTACCAGGGCCTCGACGGGTCGTTCCGCAAGACGGAGCGAATGCCGGTCTATCAGCAAGATCTGCGGGTCTATGGTGTAGAGCCGTGAGCCTTCCAGGATTGTGAGTGCTTCGTTGTGAGTTGTTTCCCCGTGGGAGCGATCTTCCACCGTGAAGATGGCCGGCACGCGCGCATCGCTCGGTACTTGTAACTTCCCTCAGGCAGAGAACTGCCGGGCCTATCCGTTTGGAAGACAGCAGGAACCTTCTGCGACCTGCTCATGTCCGGTTTGGGGTCACGATCCCCGGTGACCGTTCCCGTCACCGGGGATCGTCTGTTTCGGGTTTGAGGCGGTTAGCACGCGGACGGCTCATCCGGCCCACCAGGCGCGCCCGAATCGCGGTAGAGGGCCACCATCCGCTCGATGGTACGGGCCATCTCGAGGCGCAGCCATTCCGGTTCGAGCAGCTCGGCCTGCTCCCCATAGTGCAGCAACTCCTGGATGATGCGGAAGGCGCTCGGACCCTCGGCGTGGACCAGTGCTGAGCCGTCGGCCTGGGGCTCGACGCGCTGGTTGGCGAAGCGCTCCGAGACGCCGTGGCGGGCAATCCGGGCCGCGAGACGGTAGGTGAAGTGGATCGACGGCCGGGGGCGGGGCGCGGCGCGGTCGGATCGAAGTTGGAGGCTGCCGAGCGCGATCCGATCCACCCGGAACTCCAGCGTCCGCTCGATTTCCGGGATGTAGGCGATGAGGTAGAAGTGGCCATGAGTGAAGCGCAGTTCCACCGGGTCTACGCTGCGGTAGCGGCGCGGCGGCCCGTCGCGGGCCTGGTACTCGAAGCGGACGCGCTGGCCCCGGTCGAGGG
>DOUV01001085.1:0-2326 GCA_003520455.1 Chloroflexota bacterium
GCCTTGCCTGCCCGCTCCAGTCCCGCGGGCCGACACCGGCCAGCGTGTTGGCCTCGACGTCCGGGCTGCCGGTCACCAGAGCCATGGTGTTCAGGGCGAGGGTCACCGCGCGCGTCAGCCCATCCGGCCCCTCCTCGAAGGTCGCGGCGAGGCTGTCGCCCGCGCGGATCAGCACCTTGCGGCTCTGGTCGTCCGTGATGAAGACTTTGGTCTTGCCGGGGCGCCCGAACTCGGGTTTGGCCACGACCGTGAGAGGCGCGCCCTGCCTGGGGGTTAGCGTGACTGTGACGGGCCGCGTCGGCGTGGGCTGCCAATCGAGGTCGCGCGTGGTGTAGAGATAGAGCTCGAGGTAGTTTTCGTTCTGGTTGACGTGCATCGAGCGACCGTAGGCGGCGAAGAGCGCGTTGCCGTCGGGGTGGCGCAGGTAGGCGCGACCGGCGTCACCCGGCTTCAAGTCCTCGGTCTTGCTTATCTCACCGCAGTTGTAGCTGAGAGAGAAGGTAAAGGGATTGCCGGCCGTATAGGTGTTGTTGGCCTCGGCCACGACCTCCCGGTGCGCCGCCCGGTCGTTCGCCGGGATCACCCGCACCGGGGCACCCGCGGGCGCCTCACCGACGACGGTATCCGTGTCGGTGTCGATGGAGGCCGTCAGCCGGTCGACCGGGATGGCGTCGGTCCGGCTTCCCGAGACGACGGTCACGTTGTCGCCGGGCGCGATGTACTGGGAGGTCTGCATCTGGTAGTAGGTGTTGATGAAGAGGCGCTGGTTGACCATCCACAGCAGCAGGGGAGCGGTGGTGGCCTGATGCTTGAGGTCACCGTTCGCGCTGCGCACCGTGACCTGGGGGCGCAGGGCACCGTTGGCGATCCAGCCCTCGAGGAAGGGATAATCGACCATGACGTGGGTGGTGGGCGCGGCGAAGGCCAGGTAGACGAAGTTGCCGCGGGCCTCCTCGTAACCCACGTAGCCGAAACTGCCGGGCTGGAGCTGGAGATGGTTGCTCGTCCCGCACCGGAACTGGCCGGACGCATAGCGGCCACTCCCGTCGGTGGTCGCGCGCTGCTCGAGATAGTCGAAAAAGGAGGAACTGGTGATGTAGCCACTGATGCGCCCGGCGCCAAGCACCATCCGGGTGTTGGCCGGGCCGCTCCCGGTCACCTGGTTCGCGGCCAGATCAACGTTGGCGGTCAGTGGGATCGTTTCGATCCTGGTCGGCGGGGCCGCGTTGATCGAGACCTCGACGATATCGCCCCCGGTGATCGTGGCGGTCGAGAAGTGAATTCCGTAGCGTGGGCCGGTGGCAGGCATCGCAACCGATTCCTTGACCTCGCCTTGCGGGTTCTTCAGGGTGGCCGTGACGCTCGGGGCCGGGCGCACGACGGTCACCCCTGGTTCCAGGCCTGGCGGGGCGGTCGGAAGTGCGAAGGCGTAGCCGTGCAGGGCGGCCGAGTTCTCCAGGACCAGCACATTCTGGCCGTGCAGGGTGTAGACTTCGTTGCCGTCGGGATGGCGCACACGGACGAAGCCGGCGGTGCCCTGCTTCAGGTCGACCTTCTTCAAGGTCGGATCGGCACTGGTCCGGAAGGCGGGCGCGGAGAACGTGCCGTCCGGGCCGGCCATCAACTCGGCGTAGGTCACGCTGCTTCCCGGCGTGAGGTACTGCGTCAGATAGAGGTAGTCGCGAATCGAGCTGACCGTGACGATGACGGCCGACCCCGGCGGCGCCGTGCCGTCGACACGGTCCTGCTCGTCGCTGGCCCAGGCGTCCACATTGTCCACGGCGATGCGCTTGTCTTCGATGGCGGGGAGCCCGGTCTCCGGGTCGGTGCCGGTGGTCACAACATGGACGCGGTCGCCGGGGCGAATCATCACCGGCACGTCACCGGGAAGGTTCGGATCGACGAAGACGGTCTCGAAGTAGAGCTGCGTCCGGTCGATCTTCACATCATTATTCGGTGCCTGTTGGCGCGTTTGCTTCGCGACACCCTTGATATTTCCGCTGCCGTCTTCGAGGGTCAACTCAACAGTGAGCCCGCCAACGCTGGCGCGGCCCCAGACGAAGGGGGAGTGGAGCTGGACGAAGACGACGGACGAGACGCTCTGGATCCCCGCACCTCCGGATGGAAGCGGCAGCCCTTCCCGGTGGACCGCCTCCTCCCGCGGGGCGGCCTCTGAAAGCGGCTCGACGGCCGCGATGAGGGGCTGCACAGCGAGCTCATCCCGGGCAGCCGGGCTTAACTCGACTCGAAAGGCGTATTCGGCCTCATCGAAGGTGTAAGCCCCGGCCCGGCCGGCCCCTACGAGTGCGTCGAGAATCGCGCCAAC
>DOUV01001085.1:2369-2854 GCA_003520455.1 Chloroflexota bacterium
CCACTGCCGTTGGCGCGACTCGGTGAGGCGCACCGCGGGATCGGCATCGGCGGTCACCAGCAGATTCGGCGCGGCGACCCGAACCAGGTACGGGCGAAACGAATTGGGCGCAGTCTCTTGCTGGGCTGTCACCGTCGCCGCGCCCGCCAGCACGAGCAATGCCAGGAGGATCGCGACCCTGCGAGCGATGGTTGCGAAGAGCAACCGACAGGGTCTCGGTCCCACGGCTCGCCGGACCAGATTCAAGGGAAGTCGTCTCATGATTGTGCCCCATCCTGTATAGCGGCCGCGAGGTCACGCGCGACTTGTCAAAGAGGTGCAATCACCGCCTGAGACATCATACACGGCGAACAGGCGATGCGCATTGGCGGATGCAGTGATTTTCAGTAGGCGGATGCGCCCAAATCGGACGGCGGCCAGTATGGGCGGGCCGGATCATCCCGGCGGCCTATTTGTGCCAGCGCAGCAGGCGGCTCTTGGTGGAG
>DOUV01000391.1 GCA_003520455.1 Chloroflexota bacterium
AAAGGCGCAACAGCGCGCACGACGAACACGCACCCGCTCCTCGCACCAATTCGCCAACAGTGCCATAAATTCCAGGGCTCACAGCGTTGCGCCGATCATCATGGCTTGCATCGGTGCGAAGCTCGTAGTCTGTTCCCCTGATATCATCGTTCAGTCCAGGCGCCGTGGCCGTGTTGGCGCGCGGAAGTGGTCAAAGGATGTTTTACACGATCAGCCGAATGAGACGATTGCTGTTTGTAAGCCTGTTCTTGCTGGCGGGATGTACTGGGCCGGTTGGGTCTGCGCGGACGCCGACAGGAATGCCGGTACCGGTGCCGGCACGAGCAGAAGAGCCATCGCCGGTTGGCCGACTGGCGGTGAGCGTGCTCTATCCCAAGGCAGATACTGAGGTGGAGATGGGGCGGTCGGTGAAGTTTATCGCGCGGGTGGCCGACGCCCGGGGCAACTGGGTCAGCGATGCTCAGGTCACGATCATGGTGCGTGATCCGGGCGGCAAGATCATGGGGGCAATCCCGACTATCCCTGGGAAAGAGGGTGTCTACCGCAGCGATGCCCTGGCCTTACCGCACCGCATGCGCGAGGGTACCCTGCGTGTGGCCATCGAAGCGAAGACGGGCGACGCCCAGGGAAATGGATCTGGCAGCTTTCGCTTGAAGAATTCCACGAGTGAGATCTTGCTTGGCAAATACGGTTTCTGGTTGGATGCGCCAAGTTTGAGAGATATTATGCCGCAACTCACCGCAGAAAAAGGGGATGCTCGCAATGGCCTGATTCGCTGGGGTGGTTTTATCCCCGCAGGACACGTCTTGCCGGCAAATTGGGTGGAGGTCCATTGGCGAGAGGGCGATTACCGGTTGGAGAATCCCGAGGCGGTGAGGCGATTCATGCTGGAGGAGTTGGGCGACCTGGGATTCACACCCGTCCGTAATATCGGCCCGTTCCGGCCGATCCAGTTCAAGCAGTGGGGTGGCTGGTGGGTGGGGGCCCGAGGGCAGTTTAGTTACGATAACATGGAGTGGGTGCTCTTCTATGCACCCGAAGTCAATAAAACCTACGCGATTGCGACCACGGTGGTATTGCCGCCCGCCGGGGTCGATCCGCATGCGATGCTGCGCGATCGCTTCGCCGTCTTTCCCGACGTTCAGGCCACCGGGGTAGCCCCCGTGCCGCTTCCCAGGTTGCTGCCTGGCCCTGAGCTCGTCAGCCCGCCGCTCGCGGCCCGCTTCCAGGGGGTGGACCAGCCCATCGTCTTGCAGTGGAAGCCGGTGAAGGAATTGGCCAGCGACGAATACTACGAAGTTCGCGTGGATTATAATTACCGGGAAAACAACCCCAGCGTCAAGTTTAGCACGCGGCAGACAGAGATTACCCTGCCGGAGACGCTGTATCGCACGCCGAACTGCCACGTTTTCAACTGGCAAGTCACCCTCAAGCGGCAGACTGGGGTAGGTGATAGCGGGCAGCCAAAGGGTGAACCGGTCAGTTACAGCAGCCTGTATTGGTACGTATGGTGGTCGTATCCCCCCGGGGAAAAAGCGCCTTTCATCGTGTCATGCCCGAACGCGCAATTCTGACAGAGTCAGAGGGACGCGGTAGCGGTTGTCCCGTTCGCGATGGGGCTGCAGGGAGCAGAGGGGGTCGTATGGTCGCAAAACTCCTGCCAATCAAGATTCTGCCGATGGGACTGAGTGCCGCACTGGAACCACTCCGAAACTACGTGAACACCACCAGCGCTTTCCTCGGTACGTTCCGGCCAACTGCAAGGACAGGATTCCTCGAATTCAGTCTCAAGCTCGATTGCGATGCTGAGGCAGCACGCAGCTACGAATACAGCAAACTCTACTACAGTGTAAGCCCGCAAGAGGGCTATAGTGAACAAGATGTGATTTGCTTTCGAGTCCGCTTTCGACACCAGTACGAACGTATCAGGCTCGTCCTGCCCGGAAGAGCCCGGCAGAATGGCTACGTACGGCTTCGCCTGGACGCCCTACCCTATTCCGCCGGCAGGTTCCAGGTCAAGAACGTTCGACTTGTGCCGGCCGACCTCGACGATGAGGCCTCCCGCCGGGCGCGATTCGCCGCTCAGAAAGAATGGGTACGGCAGCAGGTCGTGCGGAGCGAACAACAGCTGCGGGTTACCGTGCCTCATTACCCCGAATCGCTCAGCATCGAACTGACGCCGCGGTGCAACTTGACCTGTACCCACTGCAGTTCGCATGGAACCGCTGCGCTCCACCACTTGCACAACTGCAAATCGGCCTTCTCGCCCGCGATGCTCGCCCGCCTGGCACACGAAGTCTTCCCACATCTGACGGTTGTCAATCTGGTGGGTCGAGGGGAGCCTCTGATGGTCAGCGATGAGCTGTGGGCGCAGTTGGTGGCCCTGCTCGAACGGTACGGAGTGCTGCTGAGCTGCGTGACGAACGGCTATTTCATCAGGCGCCGAATCGACGAACGAGTTCTGCCGCTCATCGATACGCTGACGGTTTCGATCGATGGCCTTGATCCCGAGACCTTCGCGATCAACCGCGGGGGCGCCAGCCTGGAGCGAGTCCTGGAGAACGCGGGCTATTTTCACGTGCTCCGGGAGCGAATCCCGCTGGCTCGCCGGCCGAAGCTCTGCTTTTCGTGGACCCTCAAGAAAAACAATGTCGCGCAGTTTCCAGACTTCATTCGTTTTATCAAGCAGTTCGATCCGGATCTGTTGTACGTTCGGCACCTGCTGGTCTTCCATGAAAAAGACAAAGAGCAGTCTCTGCTCGATTCCCCGGTATTGGCCAATACGTATCTCAGAGAAGGCTACGCGTTGTTGGCGGACAGTGGCATCAAGCATGATTGCCCACCATTGATGATCGAGGGGACGGAACCAGGCGAGCCGAGGGAACAGTGCCAGGCGCGCCCGGAGAGCGGACGCCCGTCATCGCAAACCATCGAGGATACCTGCCTCTATATCCACCGGACGGGGGTTATTCTGGCCGGCGGTGAAGTGCCTACGTGTGGGAATATGTACGCGACCGGTGTCGGAAGCCTCGACGAGCACGTTTCGTTCTGGGATCTCTGGAACGGCAGCATGATGCAATCTGTTCGCGAAAGCTTTGGCACAACGCAGGAGTGGCAGCAGTGCCGATCGTGCTGGTTCCGGGAGACCAAGTATCACTTGCAACGCCGCGCCCGGGCCTCTCGACAAGAAGACGACTCACTCCTGCGTGGGACACGTTTTTCGCCGGAGGCCTGGGACTTTCGGGGCTATGGGGGCTCGTAGGACTGGAGGGATGATCGTATGCCGCGAACAGATAATTTGTACCAGTTGCCGGGTGACCTGCTTGCGCCAATGGACGATGGCGGCTGCAATCATCTGGCCGGGATGCAACTGCCTTCCGTCCCCCTGGACTCCACGGGCGGACGCATAGTGGACCTCGCCGGGCTGGCGGGCCGAACGGTGGTGTACTGCTACCCGCGCATCGGCCGGCCCGACCAGGAGCTGCCGCACGGGTGGAATGACATCCCGGGGGCGCGCGGCTGCACGCCGCAAGCCTGTGCGTTTCGCGATCATTACGGGGAGTTGCAGGCCCTCGGCGCCCGCGTGTATGGTCTCAGCACTCAGGATACGGACTACCAACGAGAGGCCGTGGCGCGCCTGCAGTTGCCCTTTGAATTGCTCAGCGATGCGGGGCTGGAGTTCACGCGGGCGTTGAACCTGCCCACTTTTGAAGCAGATCGCGTTCCGTCTCTACGCTTTGGCTCAGAGCGTCAGGTTCCAGCTTTCGAGGATGGGGAGCAGGTCGGGGGCGGTCATGTCTAACCGAATGGGGGTGACGGAGATGTACCCATGGGCGACGGCCCAGATGTCGGTACCGACACGCTCGACGTCCCCGCTGGGGGCCTCCCCGCCGATCCAGTAGTAGGCTCGGCCGCGGGGGTCCTGGCGACGGACGAGCTCGTCGCGGTAGACGCGCATGCCGAGGCGGGTGATGGCGACGCCACGCAACCGGGCGGCGGGGAGGCCGGGAGCGTTGATGTTGAGCAGGGTATGGCGGGGGAGCCCCTCGCGGAGAATCTGGCCGGCGAGGCGGGCGGCAAAGGCGGCGAC
>DOUV01000716.1 GCA_003520455.1 Chloroflexota bacterium
GAACCGGTGGATCGTACCGCGCGGCAGTCCGGCCATCCGCATCTCGACAGTGCACAGACGATCGATGTACTCGCCGACGACATCGGGCATGTCGCCCTCCTTTCTGTTTTGAGGAGATCACTGGGCTGTTCGCATGTGCGGATCGAGCGCATCGCGGAGACCGTCGCCCAAGAAGTTGATCCCCAGGACCGCGAGTGAGATCATCAGGGCCGGGCCAACAACAGTCCACCAGGCCTCCTGAATGTAGCGCCGGCCCTCGTTGATATCCTGCCCCCAACTCGGCGTGGGGGGTTGCACCCCCAGGCCGAGAAAGCTCAGGCTGGCCTCGGCGATGATGGCGAAGGAGAAGGTCGCCGTGGCCTGGACGACGAGGGGCGCCAGAACGTTGGGAAGGATGTGGAAAAAGATGATACGGCGGTCCCGCGCCCCGACCGCGCGCACGGCTAAGACGTAATCCTCCTCCCTGGCGGAAAGAACGGTGCTGCGAACCAGGCGGGCAAAGAGGGGGGTGTAGACCAGTCCCAAGGCCAGGATGACATTGCGGATATCGGCGCCCAGGCTCCCCATGATGGCGACGGCGAGTAGGAGGGGCGGGAAGCTCAAGATAGCATCCATGAAGCGCATCAAGATGTTGTCGAGGCGCCCCCCGCGAAAGCCTCCGATCAGGCCGATGGGGATGCCGGCCAGCATGGCAGCGAGGACGGAGGTCAGGCCGACGAAGAGCGAGACGCGGCTCCCGTGGACGACGCGGGCGAGCACATCCCGGCCGAACGAATCGGTGCCGAGCGGGTGGGTGAGGCCAGGGGGCTCCAATGCCTCGGACAGGACCACCTTGATCGGGTTCGCAGGGGAAAACCACCCCGGGAAGAGTGCCATCAGAGCCAGGAGGATGAAAATCAGCAGGCCAAGCATTGCCAGACGGTGGCGCGCGAAGCGCCGGATCACCACGGCGAGCTGATTCTGGCCGGCCGGCGGCCGGCGGCGGGCGAGGGCAGCTACTTCGGCAGGTGGCGCTTCGCGGTCTAGCCCGTCGGGTGGGCGGGTTTGGCTCTCCAGGCCATCTATCTCGTCGGATCTCTTTTGCGCGAAAGCCATCGCTTCTCCGTTACGGCCGCGGGCACCCTCAGGGCTGTAGCGGCGCTGGCGCGCAGCTCCTCCGTGCGTCAGCGCCCGAGCCCCACTTCGCTCCTTCTCAGTCATACGCGATTCGCGGGTCAAAGAAGGTGTAGAGGACGTCGGCGGCCAGATTGCTGATGATGAAGACCCCGGCGATGAAGAGAGTGATCCCCTGAATCAGCGGGAAGTCACGCTGGGTGACGGCGGTCAGCAAGAGATTCCCGACACCGGGGAGCGCAAAGATCTGCTCGATGATGATCTGGCCACCGAGAAGATAGGCAAAACTGATGGCTGTTGCCGTGATCATCGGCAACATGGAGTTCTTCACCACGTGCCGTAGCATGACCTGCGGCTCGGAAAGCCCTTTCGCGCGGGCAACTTTGATGTAGTCTTTCTGCAGCACGTCGAGGACGCTCGAGCGCAGCAGGCGCGCCAGCAGGGCGGCTCGGGCCGTACCGAGGGCGATGACCGGCATGATCAAGAAGCGCCAGCTTGTGGCCGGCTGCTCCCAGGGGGCGCGCCAGCCGGAGGTCGGCAGCATGTTCAGGACGACGCTCAGAAAGAGAATCAGCACGATGGCTAGAACAAAGTTCGGTGTGGAGAGGCCCAGCATCGCCAGGATCATCGAAACGTAGTCGACGACGGTATTGTGGCGGTAGGCCGAGATCAGGCCGACGGGAATGGCGATGGCGAGCGCCACGAGAATCGCGAGAATGGTCACGGTCAGGGTCGTCGGGATGCGATCGAGGATCATCTTCCGGACCGGCTCGCCCGTGCGGATGGAGTTTCCGAGGTCGCCGCGGAGAACCCGTCCCAGCCAGAGGATATACTGCTGGTATATGGGTTTATCAAGGTTGTAGCGGGCCTTCAAAGCAGCCTCGAGCTCCGGGCTGGTGTTTGAGCCAAGCATGATGGCGATTGGGTCGCCCTCGGAGACGTGCATCAATCCAAAGATAATCAGCGAGATCATCAGCAAAACAAGCGGCAACTGGATCAACCGTCTGACCAGGTAAGCGTTCATCGCTACGGCTCCACCATCTCCGAATCCCTCCGCGAGAAGAGGACAAGTACCCACCGCCAGCGCCCATCGCTCGGGTGGGCGCCGGCGGTGCGGCGCTCAGGCCGGGACTTCCACCTTCAGTAGCTTAGCCGCGTTCAGGCCGAGGACCTTGCGCTTGATTTCGTCCGGGACGTTCAGATTCTGAATTGGCCGAAGGTTCTGCTCGAATCGCTTCAGACCATAGGTCGGGTTCGCGTCCGATCCCAGGAGAGTCTTATCGGCCAGCGAGGAGGCCCCCGACGTGGCACGGGTGAGGATCATCTCGCCCAGGCCCGGTATGAGGGAGATCCGATCGGCGAAGTGAATCGAGGTATCCATATAGAGGTTGGGATGCTTGCCCGCGAGCGCCGGGACCCAGCCAAGCGGATCGCAGTGGGCGGCGATAATCTTCGCCTCGGGGAAGGTCAGAGCGACTTCGTCGAGCAGGTTCGGGTCGCCATAGATTTGGCGGGCTTGTTGAATGTAGATCGGGCCGGTGTGGTAGAGAATCGGGATATCCAGCTCGATGGCCTTGCGGATGACGGGGTAGGTCACCGGGTCGTTGGGGGCGAAGTTCTGAATCGGGGGGTGAAGCTTGAGCCCTTTGAAGCCCTTCTGCGTCACCCAGTACTCCAGTTCGTCTGGGGCGTTGCGCTCCATGGGCATCACACAGGCAAAGCCGATCAGCCGGTCCGGGTACTGTTGAACAAACTCATAGGTATATTCGTTGGAGCTGTCGCCCGTCTCCGGCGACTCGGGGATGAGGGCACACACGACGGCCTTGTCGATCCCCAGGCGGTCCATCTCGGCGACGAATTCCTCGGCGGCGCCGTGGCCGCGGCGGGCATGGGTGTGAACGTCAATAATCATCTGATCCTCCTTCGTCGGTCACTTCAAGCTTGAGTAGCCTGGCAGCGTTCAGGCCGAGGACTTTGCGCTTGATCTCGTCCGACACTTGAAGATTGCGGAGCGGCTCGACGTTCTGCTCGAACCGCTTGAGGCCGTAGGTCGGGTTGGCATCTGAGCCGAAAAGCGTCTTGTCGGCCAGAGAAGAGATACCGGAGGTGGCACGGGTGAGGATCATCTCGCCGAGACCGGGAATCAGCTGGCAGCGATCGGGGAAGTGAACCGAGGTATCCATATAGAGGTTGGGATGCTTGCCGGCGATGGCCGGAAGCCAGCCGAGCGGATCGCAGTGGGCACCCACGATCTTGGCCTCCGGGAAAGTCAAGGCGAGCTCGTCCAGCAGATTAGGATCACCATAGGTCTGCCGGGCCGAACGGACGTAGATCGGGCCGGTGTGGTAGAGAATCGGGATATCCAGCTCGATGGCCTTGCGGATGACGGGGTAGGTCACCGGGTCATTGGGGGCGAAGTTCTGAATCGGGGGGTGAAGCTTGAGCCCCTTGAAGCCCTTCTGCGTCACCCAGTACTCCAGTTGGTCTGGGGCGTTGCGCTCCATGGGCATCACACAGGCAAAGCCGATCAGCCGGTCCGGGTAGCGTTGAACCACCTCGCAGGTGTACTCGTTCGAGCCGTCGCCGAGCTCGGGGGTCGGCGGGATGAGGGCTGCGACGACGGCCTTGTCGATCCCCAGGCGGTCCATCTCGGCGACAAAGTCCGCCGGCGATCCTTCGTTGCGGCGAATGTGGGTGTGGAAATCAATAACCATTGGAACAGAACCTCTCGATGACCTGGTATAGCACTTGCGTGCCATAGAGAAGATTGTCCACGGAGATGCGCTCGTTGTGCGAGTGCACCAGACTAAGAAAGTCGAGCCCATCGAAGCGCCGCGGGCAGAACCCATAGACCTTCGTCCCAAGCCGAACGATATGCTTGGCATCGGTCGCCCCGGTGAGCATGCTGGGAATGAGGACTGTCTCCGCGGCAGCCGTGCTCATGACCGTTTGGATGGCCTCATACAAGGGCGACTCCAGGCTCGCCTCGAGCGGGGCGCCCGAGTCTGTGAAGCTCAATTCGACACCCTCGCCCAGGTAGGGCTCGAGTTCAACCCGGAAGCTCTCCTGGTCGAAGCCGGGCAACAGCCGGCCATCCACCCGAGCCGTGGCGACACTTGGGAAGACATTGACCTTGCTGCCCGCCTGGAGGATCGTCGGTGACGCGGTGTTATGGGTGATCGCGACCAGCATTCGCTTCATCTGCGCGGGCACTGGCAAAGCCGCCAGGGCCTCGTCGAAGGTGGCCGCATCGAGGAGCCTCTCAAAGGCTTCGCCGACCGCTGGTGGCTGCGTCGCGGCGATCGCGGTGATGTAACTCCACACCGTATCGGTGAGGTGGTACGGCAGGCGAGCACGACCGATCCGGGCAATCGTCTCGGCCAGCCGCACAACGGCGTTGTCTTCACGCGGGACACTCGCATGCCCGGGCTCGCCATGGGCCTCCAGTTGGAAGCGGGCCAGCCCCTTCTCGGCCGTCTGGCACGTGATGTACTCCTGCTCACCGACCATAGACGCGCGCCCGCCGCCCTCGTTGAGGGCATACTCGGCGCGGATGAGGTCCGGGTGGTGGTCTACCAGAAAGCCGGCGCCAAGGTGGCCGCCGCGCTCCTCGTCGGCCGTCGCCATGAAAATGAGGTCGCGTCGCAAGGGCGGGTCTCCGGCGTCGACCCGGCGCTTGAAGAGAAGAAGCAGCTCCAGGAAGGTGGCCACGATGTCTTTCATGTCCACGGCCCCGCGGCCCCAGATGTAGCCATCGGCGATCTTCCCCGCGAAGGGGGGATGTTGCCAGAACTCGGGTTCTGCCGGCACAACGTCGGTGTGACCCATCAAGAGCAAAGGGGCTTCCTGGCCGTTGCCGCGGAGCCGGGCGACGACGTTGCCGCGTCCCGGCGCACTCTCCAAGACCACCGGTTCGAGCCCGGCCTCATGGAGGACGGCAGCGAGATACTCGGCGGCAAGCATCTCGTTGCCGGGTGGGTTGGTCGTGTCGAGCCGAATCAGGTCGACGAGGGAGCCTGTTACCTCCTCGCGAACCTGGTCCCAATTGGGTTGAAACATCCCTCTCCTCTCTCTCGGTACGGGCTTGCATGTCTGGCGCTTGTCTGCGCCGTTCCTGGTACTCCCGTGAGGACAAAAGGCAGCTCAACCGGAAGCAGCCTCACGCGCAACGCGAAATTCGCGTATGGCGCGGTACTTCTCGCGCGCGCCGGGATAGGATACGACGTCCGCCAGCATCTCCACGAGCCGGACGTTATACTCCTCGCGAATCCCGTCGATGTGGGGGATCGAGTAGGTGCTCGTACCGTCGATACACCCCCCGACCACTGTGGCGTCCAGGACCCGCCGATAGAAGTCGCCGCTCATGAAGACGAACGGGTCGCCCTTCAGATAGGCGAGGGCCGCGGCAATGGCGTAGGCGCCCCAATCAGACACGCTACAAGCGACCGTGACGTCCGAGCCGATCAGGCAGGCCGTCCCGCCAGCACACGGGCAGCCACAATTCGCCCCAGCCGGCGTCTCGGCCCGAACGACATCGCCGATGGTGCCCATCCCCAGTTCGTTGCCAAAATCGCCGACGGCTACGGTGAGCGCGCCTTGTCTCTGAACTTCTTCGTAGAGAAAATCTATCGGGGCGATCCACTCGGTCACGTTCCGGCCCATCGCAAAGTGGTAATGTCCTGCAGGGTTTCGGCCCGGTCGTTCGACGGCGATGCAGGCGCTGGGATGGACGAGATCGGCCAGGCGCCGGGCTTCGGCCCGTGCCGTGTCCTCATCCTTCGGGAATGGCAGAAGGACGACGGAGTGGGGCAGATTGCGGGCGTCCTCGAAGCTGTAATAGACCCGCATACCGGCAGCCTTCAATCCGGCTTCTAATGGTGGAAAGATTTGCGGCTCGCAGACGAGGACAGGCTGGACGTCAGAGGCAACCTCCAACGCTCGCCCCAGCACGACCGTGCCGATGAGCCCATCGGTCTCACCCACATCCCAGGGTGGCACAATAAATCCCGTCAGCATCAGGACACGATCACGGGACTGCAGGTGGGCGTGCAGGCGCTGGGCCGCCGCAAGGGCGAGCGGCCCTCCTACGTGCGCGCGGGCGGCTCTCATGAGAAGGCGGGGAATCCCGTCGCCGCGCATATCCATCGTGATCAACTGATCGAGGTTTTCCCCCACGCAGTTGTCCACCAGCCTCCCGACCGCCACGTTCATCTCGAATTGATTGTCGTTGGTCACCTGGCCTCCAATGTTGGGGAGACAGGGAACGCTGGCAGCGGCTCTGCCCGCCCCGGCATCGCCTCACCTTCGGTTAAGGGATTCGCGCATATGGAATAGGATGTGTCGCGTGTGCGAGCGCGAGGCGCTCGCACACGCGACACCAATATGAGCGGGTTAAGGGATTAGATCGGCCACTGCGTGGACGGTCACCGGCTCCCCCGTACGGTTGACTGCCTGGAGCATAAACCCCGTGCCGCTGAGCTGGATGATTCGCGTCGCCGAACCGGCGAACTGGTCGGCGCAGTCTCACCCATACCGTTGGGGATCGTCGATGTACACTTTGAAGGCCACGTCAGGGTTCGTACTGTCGATTGTGAGATACAAGAGCCGGAAACCTTCGGTCCCGGTAAATTTCTGCAGACTACGAGATGGCTCCAGGATCGTCGGCTCCCAGATCGTCTGCAGCATCCCCTGAGGGTTACTCTTCACGGTACGCATGGCCGGGCTCTCCTGATAGCCCGACCCCGGAAGCCAATCCTCGACAACAGCGGCCACCGCGCGGTACTGCCATCCCGCCAGCGCGAGGATGACGACCAGCGCGCCGAGCACGATCCGCAGGAAGCGCCTGCGGACCCCACCCGGCGGATTGGTCCGAAGATCATTTTCTGTCATCGCCACCCCCTCGTGTAACTTCTCAGCTGCTCCCGGCGGATCGCCAAATCCGTCGGCTGAGCTGGCCAAGCCCGTTTCGTCATCGAATTGGCCTGGATGGTTCGGCTACGCTCACCACAAGCCTGGCAATCCAGGCCGGGCGGCTGAGGAGTTGCCCTCTCATTTGCTTCAGCTTCTCGCGACCAAAGCCCCATCCAACAGAATTGCGCGGATATTCCGCAGCGCAGTGATGTCACGGGTGGGATCGCCGTCGACGACCAGCACGTCAGCCTTCTTTCCCACCTCGAGCGTCCCGACCAGGTCGTCGATACCCAGAGCGGCGGCGGCATTGCGGGTCGCTGCTTGCAGGACTTCCACCGGCGTCATGCCGACCGTGACCATCGCCTCAAGCTCGGAGACGAAATCGCCGAATGGGTTCGGGCCCCAGCCGGCGTCGGAGCCGGCAATCATTTTGACACCATGCTGGACGAGCTTGCCGACGTTCTCAACCTGGCCCGCGTAGCGCGTTGCCTTGATTTCGAGCAAGCGGCGTTCCTCAGAAGTCAGATTGTCACCTTTCGCGCGAAGCACCTCGACCTGTGACCGGTTGATCTGGAGCGTTGGGTTCACGTAGACCGGGGAATCGGCCATCTGGCGGGCGACATCGGGGTGGAAGTGCAAGTGGCCGCCAGGTTCGTAGAAATGAGCGTGGAAAATCATGTCGAACTTTGCTGCCAGCGCACGGCTGATTCCAACGGTGGCGCTGCAGTGCGCCGCGGTCTTCTTCCCCGCGGCACGGGCTTCGTCGGTGATCGCTTCCAGCTCTTCCAGGCGGTAGGTCGGGCGGAACGGATCGGTGCCGAGGGTGCCTCCGCCGGTCGCCATCGCCTTGATCACGTCGGCGCCCTCTTTGAGGAGTTGGCGGATCGCGTGACGAATCGCCTCCGGATCATCGGCCTCGCCATGAAAGAACCAGCAATGGCCGCCGGTGCGCGTCAGAGGCCGCCCGCAGAGCAGCAGGCGCGGGCCAACCGCCAGCCCCATCCTGATGGCATCGCGCAGCGTGAAGGTCACCCTATTCCGTCCGCCCATGTCGGCCATGGTCGTGACGCCGGCAAAGAGGGCCCGCCGGGCATTCTCGGCGGCCTGCAGCAACAGGATGCCATCTGTATGCCGCATCATTGTCTCCGGCAAGGTGCCATCACCAGGCAGGACGAGGTGAGTATGGACGTCGACCAGCCCAGGAAGCACCGTGGCCCCGTCGAAGTTCAAGCTTCTGACAGCCGGCCCGGCCGGAGCCCTGATCTCGTCCTGGGCACCCACAGCTTCGACCGCATCGCCGCGGATGACGATCGCGCCGCGCTCGATCGGGGGACGTCCGGTCCCGTCGAACAAGCGACTCGCCGTTATTACTGTCACTTGTGGATCGTTCACAGAAATTGCTCCAATTCCTCTCCCGCTTGAAAGCGGGAGAGGAATTGGAGCGCGACGCGAAAACACTGGCCGTAGGCCACAAGGCCAAAACGTTGTTTCTGTCGCGCCCCTGGCGTATAATACTTGGTAAGACACTCCCTGATGGGAGAAACGGTTTTAACAATCGTATAGGTTCGCCGGTTGCGGTGGCGAGTCTCCCACCGCGTAAAACCTGTAGAGCCAGCGCTGGACTGTCCCCTACGGGGGATACCCTGGCGAGGGGCACTCGCTTGGGGGCACCCCGCGGGGTGGAACCAGCTTCGCGCCTGGGACTCCTTCGCCTTCGGCTCAGGACCTCAGGCAGGGCACCTGTCAGTGTGCCTATGGTCTCGGACGCGACTTCGGTCGCGGCGCCAGGGACAAGCCCCCGTGCTTGAGCCGGGGGTAACTGACGTTTGCAGAAACACCTCCGTCGCCTGGCCGCCTCCGGCGAGGGTGCCCATTCTCCAGCGTGCGGGCCGGCGGCTCATTTGGAGGGGGCCTTTATCGGGCCTCCCGGGCGAGCCGGCCCAGGGATCCAGGAGCCTGGCCGTCAGGAGTGCCGCCCCTCTGATTCGGCCGGGCGAGCGCGTCCGCTCCGCCGTGCTCGCCCGGCAGGCCGTCTGGCTTCAAAACGTGGCCATTCTCAGGTCCAGCGTAGATCCTCCGCATAGAAGTTGCGCTCGTTGTTCGGCCACGCCGCGTAGCCCTGTAGTCCCTGACGGTAGGCAAACACATGGTTGCGGTGGGCGATGTACAGGTAGGGTGCGTCCTCCAGGATCTGATCGATGATCGTGCGGTAGATCTCGACGCGCTTCCCAGGGTCCTGCTCGATGCGGCCCTGATCCAGCAGTTCGTCCAAGCCGATATAGCCATGCCAGGCGATCGTGTCGGTGTGGTGGAACCAGTAGAGCGAGGAGTCGGGATCGCCGGTCATGATATCGATGTCTTCCAGAGCCATCTCGAACTCTTGCTCTCGCGAGCGGGCGTTGAAGGTCCCCAGATCGAGTCCTTCGATCTCGACGGTGATCCCGATCTGGCTGAGTTGGTCGGCCACGAGTTGCAGCGCCCGGCGCAAGTTGGTCTTGTCGCTGGTCATACAGCGGATCGTAAAGCCGTCGGCATGGCCGGCAGTCGCAAGCAGTTCCCTGGCCTTCTCGAGGTCGGGCTGGTCGGGGTACTTCTGCTGGTCGGGATCCGCCGCCAGAAAGCCCGGAGGAAGGGGATCGTCGTCGGCCGTGGCATAACCGTAATAGACGGCATCCACGATGGCCTGGCGATCGATGGCGTAGCCAATTGCCTGGCGCACCTCTTTCTTGGAGGTGGGGAGATCGTCGCGAGTGAGGTTGAAGGTAATGTAGTCCCAGTTGTTCCCGGGGATAATATCGACCTGAATGTTGGGGTCATTCTGGAGGTCGGCAACGTCCTTGTAGTCGGGCAGGTCGATAAAGTCGATCTCGCCCTGTTTCAAGGCAGTGGTCTTGACGAAGGCATCGCTGATCGGCCGATAAGTCAGCTCCTCCAGGAGCGGACGATCCGGCTTCCAGTAATTTTTGTTCTTGACCAGGGAGATGTGATCCCCGGAGAGCCATTCCTTGAACTCAAACGGCCCGGTTCCGACAGGATTGCGCCCGAACGGCTCTTCCCCCATCTCGAGGAAAGCCTTCTTCGACGCCATATAGCCACCGGTACCCTGCACCGGTGAGACCAAGAAGGGAGCAAACGGCTTCTCGAGGTAGATCTCGACGGTGTATTTGTCAACGGCCTTCGCCCCCTTCACGAAGAAGTAAAGAAACTTGCGGGGACGATTGTTCTCCAGAGTATCATTGATGTTCCATTCGACGTCCTCGGCGGTAAACTCGCCGAAGTCCTTATGGAACTGGACGCCCTCGCGCAGCTTGAAGATCCAGGTCAATTCGTCCTTCTGGGACCACTCAGTGGCGAGGTCCGGCATGATCTTATTATTGTTGCGGAGGTCGACCCAGACGAGCGAGTTCATGATGTTCTGGTAGACCATCCCGGCGGCGCTATCACCCAACTGCGTGATGGGAGAGAGGGTGCTGGGTTCCCAGGCCTGCCCGATGATCAGGCTGCTCTTGGCCGGCGGCTTCTGAGCCATGGTCGGGGCGACGGTCGGTCCGGCGCCACCACCTGGCGCAGTGGGAGCCTCGGCGGGAGCCGGGGCCCTGGCGCAGCCGGCCAGCAGCAGGGCCAGCGATCCGCCTGCCATACTGGTCAGCCGCAAGAACTCCCGGCGGCTTATGCCGGGCGGTGTCGGCACGTATTGTGGTTTGCGAATCGGACTCATGCTGTCATCTCCTCCTTCTGTCGAATGCCTTGGTCGGGTTCCGCGGAACCAGCGGGATCAGGTCTCCCGCTTGCTCACCCAGTGCGGTCCTTTGGGCAGCTCGCGGTCCTCCAGCACCTCGAGCAGGATCCGAATGGCGATCACCGGAACACCCCCGCCGCCCGTATGAGTCGCCACCTCGATGGTCTCGAGGATCTCTTCCCTGGTGGCCCCCAGCTCCAGCGCCTTGGTGATATGCGTCCGGATGCCGGTCTCATGGTACTTGATGCAGGCAGCCGTGATGAAGAGCAACTCCTTGTATTTGAGCGGCAGCCAGCGCTCCGCTCGGACCTGCTCATACCAGCTCTGGTAGGTCTCGGCCCACTCGTAGTCGTGGCGCGCCAGATACTCGTGGAAGGGATAGACGTAGCCGGGACATTTGCGCGCCCTGTCGAGCAGCTGCTTGACCTTTTCCTCGTTATTCTCCATATGTTCGCCTCCTGAGAGATAATTGAACGAGTGCACAGTGGTCAGGGCACACTCGATTGGCGGTCCCAGGTGCGGTCATGGATACGGAGTTTCCTCCGTAATGACGCTGTACAGGCGCGGGTTGCGGTTGTTGAAGGTATGACCCTGTGCCCGGGCCGCCCGCGAGACACTGCAATCGATGTTCGCGACGATGAAATCTTCTTCGAGATATTTGGCTTCGGCGACGATCTGGCCGGTCGGCGCAACGATCCGGCTGGAGCCGAAGAGCACGTCGCCGCGCTGCTCTCCCACAACGGAACAGACGGCATACCAAGATGCGTTTTCCGCCGCTCTCACAAAGAGCAGATGCTTCCAATACTCTTCAAAGCCTGCGGCAGAGGCAGAGACGTTGATGAGAATATCGGCGCCCTTGAGGGCCTGGACACGCGGGACTTCCGGAAAAGTGACGTCATAGCAGATGTGGACGCCGAGTCGGGCGACGGGCGTATCGAATACGGGGAGTTCCTTTCCAGGGCTGTAGAAGCAGCGCTCGGTCGAGAGTCCCTTGCTATAGGGGAAGGCAGCGACGTGAGACTTCCGGTAGACGCCGATGAGGCCTTCAGGACCGACGATGATGGCCGAATTGTAAATATCGCCGGGAATTGTCGCACCAAAGGTGGCGGCCCCCATGATGATGATCAGGTTGTGTTGTTTCGCGGCGTTCATGAGGGCCTGCACATGCCGGTCGGGTGGATCGACAACGGTGGCATATTTATAGAGATACTCGTCCGTGCGGTAGCCGGAAAGGTGCATCTCCCCGAAGACGACAATGCCGGCCTTCTCTTCCGCTGCCTGACGGATTCGCGACCAGGCCGTTTCCAGGTTGGCATCGCGGGGGTCGAAATCCTCCGTTCCGACATGCGAGCGAGTTTGGGCCAGGGCGAGCCGAAAGCTTTTCATATCATATCCTCCTGTTCGCCTTCACTCTTCATGAGGTGACGTGCAAGGAACCCATCAACCTTTGATGCCACCTCGGCAATCGTCTCCGGGCGCGAAAAGCCGTGACCTTCCCCCTCATAAATTGTCAGTTCACATATTTTCCCCTGCGCCCAGAGGGCTTCCGCCATCTGGGACGCCTGTCGTGGGTGGACACCGCTGTCGTCTTGCCCCTGCAGAATCATCAGGGGAGCTTTGATCTGGTGGGCAAAATTCAAGGGCGAGCGGTCCTGCCAGAGTGGCAGATTCTCGATTGGAAGAGAGCCCATCTGGCGGCGCAACAAGCGCCGCACGACCCTAATCCGGGTATCATCGTAGCTTCCGATCAAATCGCCTGGTCCGTAGTGGCAGATCCCGGCCCTGAAGACATCGGGGAATTTCGTAAGCGCGAAGAGCACTGCAAAGCCGCCGTAGCTTGAGCCCCAGATCGCGACCCGGGAGGTGTCGATGTACCCCAGACGCTCGAGGAAGTCGACTGCGTTGAGCCAGTCGAGCGCATCTCGGCCGCCCCAGGAGTCGAGGTTCTCTTCGCGAAAGGCGCGACCATACCCCGTGCTCCCACGACAATTAGGCACAAGAACGATGTAGCCCTGTCTGACAAGGTATTGGAAGTATGGATACCACTGGTTCGTGAGGTGTGCGTTCGGCCCGCCGTGAATCCACATCACCGCAGGGTACAAGCGGCCTGCTTCCAGCTCGCTCCGGCGGAAAAGCAAGCTCTCAATCTCCAGTTCATCCGCACTTGGAAACGTCACAATCTCCGGCCGTATAGGATCGATAGCTTCAACGTCGCCTAACATCGAGAATGTTAGTTGAGTGGGTACGCCGCCCGTGGATGGGATCTTCCAGAGATCGGGACCGCGGTGGGGACCGGACGATCGGTAGAGGATTTCCCGCCCATCCGGCGACCACGCTGAGCCCTCGTGGACGCCGTCTCCCTCGGTGAGCCTGTGGGATGGCCCACCATTGACCGAAACCCGCCAGATATCGGTATTCACGCCTCTCGCCGACGTGTAGACGATTTGCGATCCGTCGGGGGACCAGCGTGGATCTCCCTTATCCCCCGGTCCCTCGGTCAGTTGTCTCAAGTCCTCGCCATCCGCCGAGATCAACCAGATATCGTCGTAGCCATCACGATCGGAGACGAAGGCAATATAACGACCGTCGGGGGACCAACGTGGGGTACGATCATTGCCCTCCTGGCCGTCGGTCAGTTGCCGCACTTTTCCACCGCGCGCGGCGACAACACAAATCGCGCTCTTGAAAATGTCATCGGCGTTCCGCTGAGATGCGAATGCGATCTGCGTTCCATCCGGTGCCCACCGGATATCGTTGTTGTCGTAACGGTCATAGGTCACTTGCAACGGCCCCACACTGCCGTCACGGGCGACGACCCAGATTTGATCTGGACCATCGCGACTACACACAAAGGCGATCATCTTTCCATCAGACGACCAGCGCGGGGTTCGGTCGCAGCCCAGGTTGGGGCGCCACGACTGGCAGACATCGCAGCGCGGATGGTCGGTGAGTTGCACCGCGTCGCCTCCGCTTGATGGAATGACGAACACCCCGGTGCTACCGGTCGAAGCTGGAGCGACGTAGGCGAAATGGCGACCATCGGGGGACCATTGAGGTCCTCCAGCCACGTCGCGCCGATCGACGAGATCACCCATCTCGGTCCAAACGGGATGCCGGGTGATCTGCCGTGGCCAGCCCCCAACGGCTGGGGTCGTCCAGATGTGCGGTTCGCCGTCGCGGGCCCAAACAAAGGCAATCCGTTTTCCATCCGGTGACCATGTGCCTGACCCCACCGATCGGCTGCCCGCCATGCCACAGATGATGGGGTCCTGCAGCAGAGTCTCTTTGAAGATCGCCTTAAGTGCAGGCTTCGCTTCCATAGCTGTCGATCCTGTGGTAATTGGCGCTGGCCTCTTGGCCGCGTCGTCGGCCAGGCTCCCCACCGGAGCCCTGTCAGATCAGGCTCTTCCGGTAACGTGGGTCCATCATGTCGCGGATCCCATCGCCCAAGAGGTTGACGGCCGTCACAAAGAGCATGATGGCAAGGGCAGGAAACAGAGCGACCCAGTAGGCTTCCTGCAGATACGACCGGCCGGTACTGACCATTTCCCCCCAGTCGGGCGTGGGGGGCTGTGTGCCCAACCCGAGAAAACTGAGCGTCGCCACAGCTACGATCGCATAAGCGAACATCGCCGACGTCTGCACGATCACAGGTGGAATTGCGTTCGGTAGTACGTGGCGTAGCATGATCTTCCAGTCGGGGACTCCGACAGCCCGGGCCGCAGTGACGTACAGTTCGGCCTGAGTTGTGAGAGTTGTACTGCGAACCAGGCGGGCCAGTTGTGGTGTATAGACGATTCCTAAAGCGAGCATTGCATTGACCGTCGACGGACCGAAGACACTCAAGAGAGCAATGGCCAGAAGAATAGGCGGAAACGAAAGTAAGCCGTCCATCGCTCGCATCAACAGGAGATCCACCATGCCGCCGGCGTAGCCCGCCACCAGCCCAACCGACAGACCGGCGACCAACGCGATTGAGAGGGCTACGGTTCCGGCGAGGAGCGTGACTCGGGACCCGTGGATGATTCGCGACAGGAGATCTCTACCGTAAGAATCGGTACCCAGGGGATGTTCCAGGCTCGGTGGTTGTAGGGGCGCCTGCAGATTCATCTCGAGCGGATCATAGGGAGAGACGGCCGGCGCGAGAATCGCAAGCAGCACGGTTACCAGCACGACGATCGCTCCCAAAACCGCCAACAGATTCCCCTGGACGATTCGCACGACTGCCGATCTCTTGATAAAGAGCCGCTGCTGCGTCCCAATTGCCCCGTCCGAAGATCGCAATGTCCGAGGCTGTGTTGCCGTACTCATTGCGCTCTCCGCAACCTGGGATCGATCACTGTATAGAGGAAATCGGCCGTCAAGTTCGATACGATGAAAATCACCGCCACGAACATCGCCACTCCTTGGATCAAGGGATAATCCCGCTCCAGGGCAGCTCGGATCATCATGCTTCCCATACCCGGCAGCCCAAAGATCTGTTCCATCACCGCTGCTCCGCCAAGGAGGTAGGCAAAATTGACCGCGAGAACGGTAATCAGAGGGATCAATGAGTTCCGCATCGCATGCACCCAGAGGACCCGCGCCGAGCTCAGCCCCTTCGCCCGGGCCACTCGAATGTAGTCTTGCGCAAGGACTTCCAGCATGCTGGACCGGAGAAGGCGAGCCATCAGCGCCGCGTAGACGAAGCCCAATGTAATCGTCGGCAAGATATAGTACGGAATCGCCCGCGCCGGCTCCTTCAGCAGATGCGGTGCTCCCGCGATCGGGACAAGTTTCAGCCTCACGGCGAAGATGAGAATGAGAATCACGGCCACGACGAAATCTGGCGTGGCGACCCCCAGCATCGCGACGGTGCGCAAGATGTAATCCGCCGAGCTATTCATCTTATAGGCCGAAAGAACGCCGATGGGGAGCGCAAGCGCAGTGCCGAGAGCCGTCGCCGCGATTGCCAGGATGAGCGTCGACGGGAGCCTGTCCAGAACCATCTTCAGGACGGGCTCGCGTGTCATAATCGAGCGACCGAAGTCGCCTTCGAGGATAGCACGCAACCAGGACAGGTACTGTACGTGGATAGGACGATCCAGACCGTAATGGCTTCGAATATCGCTGATTAGCTCGGGGGAGGCGTTGAAGCCTAACATGGCGACAATAGGGTCGCCTGGGATCAGATGGGTCAGCGTGAAGACAAGCACCGAAATCACGAGTAGTGTGATAGGAACCTGGATGATCCGTCGTACTAGGTGAGTCGTCATACTCTGCGCCTCTATCCGTTCAGCTACGCCACCTCCTCGTAACTCGA
Organism: Chloroflexota bacterium; assembly: GCA_003520455.1. The sequence continues at coordinate 16,065 of DOUV01000716.1, forward strand.
ACGGGGTCGCCTGGGAGTCTCCAAACGACCCCGCGTTTCAGAAATAGTTCCCTATGTCTCCCATCGCACGTTCTCAAGTACAAGATTGTAATCTTGCGGTGGCGGCGTAAATCCGGTTAAGTCTTTGTTGTAGGCCCACACCATGCCGCGATGCACGGTGTAGACGTAAGGGGCGTCTTCCAGCACAAGCTGCACTACTCGCGAGTACATCTGTGCGCGCTTTTGCGGGTCTATCTCCTGACGGGCCTGGTCGAGCAATCGATCGACCTCCTCGTTCTGGTACCCGAAGTTGGCAATCGTCTCGGAATGTTGGAACCAGTAGAGTGCCGAGTCCGAATCGGGGGTCATGACGGTGATATCCATTGACCCCATCTCGAAGTTTCCCTCGATCATCCGGTTGAGAACGTCGCCGGCTGCCAGTTCGATTTTGACCTGGATCCCAACCTTCGCCAGCTGACTGGCAATGATCTCCATCTGACGCTTGATCGCCGGCTCCTGATCCACCAGGGCAGAAACCGTAAACCCATTGGGCAATCCGGCTTTGGCCAGCTCCTCTCGCGCTTGTGCAAGGTTCGCCTTCGATCCGTAGACGTCAACACTGGGATTGGTACCCAAGAAGCCCTTCGGTAAGGGATCATCCATAGGGATCGCGCCGCCGTAGAAACCGCTCTGAGCGAGCTCCTCACGGTCGATGGCGTATGCAATAGCCCGGCGAGCCTCTCGCTTCATTACCGGATGGTCAGGCGGTAACCGGAGATTGAAGGCCAGCGCATTCCACGACCAGCCGTCAGTGCTGGCGACGGTAATATTTGGGTTGGCTTGCAGCTCCGGAATATCCTTGTAATCCGGCTGGTCGATGAAGTCCAATTCCCCGTTAAGCAGGCGCAGCTTCTTAATATTCGCGTCTTCAACCGGTTGGAAGATCAGTTCGTCGAGATAGGGCCGATCTTGGCGCCAGTACTTGTCGAATTTCTTTAGAGTGATGTTGCTGCCCGACTCCCAGGAAACGAACTCAAACGGTCCCGCCCCCACAGGGTTCCGGCCGAAAGCGTCCTCCCCCATCTCCTCGTACGCTTTCTTCGACACCACCCAGGTGCCCTGACCGACAGCGGTCGTAACGAGGAAAGGAGTGAAGGGTTTGCTGAGCTTAAAATCGACAGTGTACTTGTCGACGGCCTCGGCGCCCTCGACGAAGAAATAAAGGAATTTGCGCGGTTTGTCCTTCTCGATCGTGTAATTCGCGTTGAAAGCTACATCTTCGGCGGTAACTTCACCGTACCCTTTGTGAAATTGCACGCCCTCGTGCAGCTTGAAGCGCCAGACGAGCGGATCAGGCTGACTCCATTCGGCGGCGAGGGCGGGGGCCGGCTGTAAGGTCTTGTAGTCGAGTTCGACCAGGGGCGCAAAGATATTGGTGAGAACTTCGCCTTGACGCGTTGTCGTCGTCAGGAAGGGGTCCAGATTCGCCGGCTCGCCGACCATGCCGATCCGCATCGCATTACGACGCGGCGCCACGGCAGCTGTGGGAGCTGTATCAGCGACGGGCGATGTGACGGCAGGGGCCGGACCTGCCGCGCCGCGACAGGCTGCTAGAAGCTGTGAGAGGGTCAGACCTGCACCGGCAAGGCCGGTCTGCCTGAGTAAAGCACGCCGGCTCATCCTCCGATCCCACTGCGAAGCCATCTCAAATCTCCTTTCCCCCGTATGTATTGCGTCGAGGTGAAGAGTTATTAGAGAATCCGGCTCAATGACTTGAACCAGAGACGAGACCGAGCTGGGCGGAATAAAAAGTCCTGCCTGCTTGTCATCAAGTCTCAGGGCTATCAGGGCCCAGTTGTCCCCGCAGCGGTGCGGATGGAGACGGCTCTCGTAAAGGAGCCCTCATGCTACGATGTGACTGCGCGGTTTTAAGACTGTTGGAGAGATGAGAAAACGGTCAGAGGAACAACGAGGGATAATGTAGACCGCACAAGGCTCAGATCAGTTTGAATCACTCGAGGCCAGGAACGGGACTCGCAACGTCTACACCCACTTCCTGTTCAGGGTTTGACCCACGGGAGATTGCGAAGTCGAAGCCTGGAGTTTTCCATGTGAAGAGCCATCATGTTGGCCGCTTCCGCAGCATCACGCTTTCGCATCGCCTGAACAATGGCGATGTGCTCTTCGACTGGCGTGACAAGATGTGGTCCAGAACGCAAAACTGCAACCGCTCGGACCAGAGCAATTCGGTGGTTGAAGCTGCCTAGAACCTCTCTTAGAAACCGATTCTCGACGAAGGCGAGGAGAGCCTTGTGAAAATGATCGTCGCTTTCATAGTGGCGGCTACTATCTCCGGCGTCCAGCCGTCCCAATTCTTCATTCAGAGAGCTTTCCAGATCATTGAGAACCAGTTCCGGAATCAAAGGTGTGACGAGCCGCACGACCTCGACCTCGAGGAGTCTGCGAACATCAAAGAGGTCATCAATATCGCGGCGCGTGAGGACCCCTACGAAGGTGCCACGATGAGATTGAGTCTCAACCAGCTTCTCGGATTCCAGGCGCCTGAGCGCCTCGCGAACTGGCATGCGACTGACATCGAGCTCTTCCGCAATGAGATCGAGATCCAGCTTCTCACCGGGTTCAAAGTAGCCCGAGAGTATCGCTTTGCGAAGAGCGTAGGTGGCACGATCGGCCAGAGTCCTCCCGGTAATGGCCTCTGGGAGCGGGACCTTCATGACTCTCCTTATCCCTCGGCGCGCTAGATTGTACGATGCAATGTTGACGCCATTATATACCATAACCAGGTTGCTGGTGTCAATGATCAATGATCAAAGATCCTTGATCGATCCGGCGCCGGGGTTCTTACGCGATCCCCCACGCGAAACCACCCCGCCTGACTCCGATGAACCAGGGGGCCAGAGTGCCGCACGGCTTCCCGGCGTACACCGTCTCCTCAGTCTAGCGCGCCGGTCGCGTCGTCAGACTCCCGAAGTCTGATCGGGATCGTGCTGGCCCACAGCGCGCGCCGACGGGAGCGATCGAGGCGGAAAGAAGCCGGGCGGCTCGCTGACGCCACGCCTGGCATGACCCCAGCCTGCTCAATTGGATTGAGCCAGGGGCTCGTGATCAGCCAGAAACAACCGGCAACGCGGACGCCGGCGACAACGCGACGTCCGCGCCGGTGAGCGTGGCGTTCGCGCCGGCGAATGGCACCGAGGAGCGCATCGTGGGGGGCTGAACACGGCCGATGTCGCGATTCAGGTCACGATGTTCACGTTCACGCGTGCGCCGCTGGCGCATGCACTGATCCATGCGCACCATTGAGGAGTGGGAGTTGAGGTGTTATTGGATGGCACGGCGGAGTGAAGCGAAGACGCAACAGTGGTCTACGAGACGGATGTGACCGATGAGCAGGATCAACTGATTGCGCCCGTGATCGAGCGCCAGTCGAAACGGGGACGGCCCACCACTTTGTGTTTGCGTTGGTGTTGAATGCGCGGATCTATTTGATGCGAACCGGCTGTCAATGGCGTCTTTTGCCAAGAGATTTTCCAGCTTGGCAAGTGTTCGGTGCTATTTCGACAAATGGACGGAGGATGGGACCTGGCTGGAATCATTCTGGCAATCGTCAAGCGCCCAACCAACCAGCAGGGCTTTGTGGTCCTCGCGCGCAGGGGGGCCGTGGAGCGGACAATCGGCTGGCTGAACCGCTGCCGGCGCTTGAGTAAAGGTTTCGAGCAGTTGGTCAAGAACAGCCAAGCGATGGTCTACTGGGCCTCGATTCAACGCATGTTGCGCTACTTGGCACCACCCTGCGATCAGGAACGACCATACAGCCATAAAACCGTTGTGTTAGTACACTGACGATCAAAAGAGGAAGGAGCTTCCGAACGCCCTTCTAGAAAGTTGTTGGTACGTCCGGTGGGCGATATCCACCACGTTGTTCGGTAGAAATTGATTCATCAGCCGCAATCCTTTCTGTCGCTCTTCGACACTCCCTTGCAGGCCGAAAATTTGCTCCGAGTACTCGGCGATATCTACCACGATCCGCTCGTAGCGATAGTAGCTGAGTGCCACCAGATCAATCTCGGTACGACCATAACCCTGGTAGAACCACCCTACCTCTTGATCGTTGTTCCAGATACCGCCAACACCGCCACCAATAAACATCAGATCACGCTCTTTGGGCGCCAGGATGGGCTCGTCCCAGTCCACGATTGCCAACTCGTCGTCCATGCCCACCAGGACGTTTCGGCCATGGAGGTCCGCATGACACACGGCCAATTTGACGGCACGATCGTGCAGTACGAAGGCGAGCTGTTCAGCGCGTTCGACAATGCTTTCGATCTCGTCACGCTTGGTCAGCCAAAAGGCGGCTAAGCTCACCGCGATGGGGTCATCAAAGCGGTCCTGTTCCACCTGTTTGTGAAACGCCTTTACGGTATTCCGCCAGCGTGGCGAATAGTCCTCGTGGGGTACACGTTCGGCCAGGGCGGCGGGCAATCGCGTTGTATGAACTGCTTTCAGGCTCGCGCCCAATGTGATCCATGGTGTCTGTGACAAGGCAACCTCAAAGCCGGTCTTGCCGTCGAAAAACGGGTAGAGTATCCAGTCGAAGCCGTGCGCATGGACCCACAAATCGCGGGTCGTCGTCGCGACAGGGGCCATCACCGGCCGGATACCTTGCGCCTGAAGAAAGGCAGGGACGGCGACCGCTATCTCGTTGAAGTTCCCGCGTCGTAGCTTGAGAAAGTAGGGGGTGCCACTGTTGGCGGTGACACGGTACGTCGCGTTGTTCACCCACCCGAGGGGCAGAAAGGATACCTGCGTGATGCGCAGCCCGAAGGTATCGCGCAAACACGCGATGATGGTGTCATCGGAGATATCGGGTTTCGTCAGCATAGGCGGTACGATGCTGCTATCGTTCCATGGTCTTGTTTCCAAGGGAATAACTTAGTACAGCTTTGCGGAAATCCAT
>DOUV01000029.1 GCA_003520455.1 Chloroflexota bacterium
CCTGGTCCTGGGCTCGATTCAGAGCATGCGCGAACGCGGGCTGGACGACGAGGCGATCCAGGCCGCGTTCGAGGCCGAGCGGGCGCAGGAGGAGTCCACGCACCGCGACCTGATCCGTATCGAACAGGGTGGCACAATGGAGCTGCTGCCCCCGGCGGCCGCGGCGGCTGCCCTGGCGCAGGCCCTGCGCCAGCTCTCCGAGACCCAGCAGGCCCTGCTCAACAGCCAGCAGGCCCACCGAGATCTGCTAGGCGTGGTGGTGCAGGATAATTTTAATCTCAAAGAGGAGAATGCGCGCCTGCGCAAGCGCTTGCGCCAGCTCGAGGAGGAGGTGGGACACCTCAAAGAGAGCGACTGGAACCACCGGCTTTCGCTGGAGGAGCGCCTCACCGAACTGGAGCGCAAGAAGAAGCGTTGGTGGGACCGTCTGCTCGACCGCTGATCCAGGGGCCGCCGCGAAGGCGGCTCTTTCTTTGCTCCCAGCCTTTTGGCGTTTTATGCTCCCCTGACTATACTTCAAGTGAGCACTAGTGAGCATTACGGAACAGGAGTGAGGGGCGATGGCTGCGACCAATCTGCTTGAGGGCCTGCTGAACACCGAGGACGTGGCGCAAATCCTGGGGGTGCATGTCCAGACAGTGCGCCGCTACATTCGAGACAAGCGACTTCCGGCGATTCGGATTACTCCACGGCTCTACAAAGTTCGGCGCCGTGACCTGGAACGGTTCTTGCGAGAGAACCGAACGGTGGACGAGGGAGTGCGGTGAGACGCCTCACTGGTCACGATCTGTGGACTGTCTACCGGCTGCAGCGGCGCGGGGTCCGGCTAGACCTGAAGGGAAGCGTCATTCGCCCCGCTGCCCCACTCGCCCTGGCGTTCGCCAGTCTACTGCCCGTGTGGGGCCAGCGGGTCGAAACGGTGGTTCTGCGGCGCAAGGAGCGCGGCAAGCGCGAGGCCGGCTTCGTGCAAGCCCGCTGGCGTACCGGGCAGCCAGTGCTGGATGTCACCTTCATCGCGCCCTCCCTCGATGTACAGCACGGCGCGGCATGGTTATGGCAATCGATGCTCCAGGAGTTAGTGCGGGGCGGCGGTGAGCAGGGAGCCCAGCGGATCTTTACGCACCTACCTGAGTCCCGGCCGGCCGAGGTGGAGGTCATGCGCCAGGCGGGGTTTGCCCTCTATGGGCAAGACCGTCTCTACCGCTTCACGCCTCCGGCGGCCGGCGAGAGCAGCGGCTCAAAGGGAATGCCGGTCCACTGGCAGGCGCAGCGCCCGGAAGACGAGTGGGGGCTGCAAAAGCTGTACACCGAGATCACGCCGGCTGTCGTCCAACAGGCTGAAAATTGGGGGCAGGTCGGAAATGGCTCCACCACCCATGTTGGATGGTGGGGCGGGCCCCGCCGGGGCAGCTACGTGCTCCGGGCCGAGGACGAGATTTATGGATATCTGCGCATCACACCGGGCGAGCGTGGCCACTGGCTGAAGCTCGTGCTTCATCCCGAGATTAGCCAGGATGGTGAGACGCTCCTCAAGGAGGCGATGATCTTTTTCACAAATCTCCCCCGACGGCCTATTTTCTGCGACGTTCGGGGGTATGAAGGCTATCTGACCGATGGCCTGGAGCGCTGTGGTTTCCGGCGCGTGATGACCCGGCTCTTGCTGGTACGGCACACGACCGTTCCGATTCGTGAGCCGGCTCGTCGCCTGATACCCGCGTTCGAAGTCGAGACTGCGCCCACAGTCTCCACAAGTAGGGGCGAAGCATTCGGCCATTGGTTCGAGGAGACCCCCGGATGTCTTCGGTGAGGGCTTCGCCCCTTCAACATTCAGGGCAGAGGTAACATGACACGCGAAGAACACATTGATGATATTGACTTGCTGCTTGCAGTCATGCCGCCGCGGATTCGCGAGCGCCTGCGCGAGGCCAACCATCGCGAGGATCTGGTCGAGATTGTGATGGACCTCGGCCGGCTTCCGGAGGGGCGCTTCGCCAGCCGCGAGGTAACGATCAGCGGGCGGGAGGTCAGCATCGAAGACTTGGAGTACGTTGTCACCCGGATCGGCGAGTTCGGCGGGGACAACCGCGCGGGGATCGAGCGGACGCTTCATCGCATTAGCGCGATTCGAAATCGTCGCGGCGAGATCGTTGGCCTGACCTGCCGCGTGGGTCGTGCCGTGTTCGGCACGATTGACATCATCCGGGATCTACTCGAGGAGGGCAAGAGCATCTTACTGTTGGGGAAGCCCGGCGTTGGTAAAACCACCCTGCTGCGGGAGACCGCACGTGTCCTGGCAGAGAAGAAGCGCGTCGTGATCGTTGATACCTCCAACGAGATTGCCGGGGACGGCGATATTCCGCACCCGGCGATTGGGCGCGCGCGGCGCATGCAGGTCCCAAGACCAGAAGACCAGCATGAGGTCATGATTGAGGCGGTCGAGAACCACATGCCGGAGGTGATCGTGATTGACGAGATCGGCCGCGAGCTCGAGGCCGCCGCCAGCCGCACGATCGCGGAGCGTGGGGTGATGTTGATCGGCACCGCCCACGGCAACACGCTCGACAATCTGATGATGAACCCGACGTTAAGTGACCTCGTCGGGGGCATCCAGAGCGTGACGCTCTCGGATGAGGAGGCCCGGCGCCGGGGCACCCAGAAGAGTGTCCTGGAGCGGAAGGCGCCGCCCACCTTCGACGTGGTGATCGAGATTCAGGACCGCGACACATTGGCGATTCACCACGATGTCGCCGCGTCGGTGGACGACCTCCTGCGGGGCCGGCAGGTGACTACGGAGGTGCGCCACCGGCGCGAGGACGGCGAGATCGAGGTCAAGGAAGTGGCCGCTCGCGCCGGAGAGGCGCTCGAGCGGGCGAGCGGCCAGCGGCCGTTCGATGCGCG
>DOUV01001008.1 GCA_003520455.1 Chloroflexota bacterium
TCTCTGATCAAGGGCGGCTGCTTGGATTCGCGCTCGGGAGGGCAACGGGCGCCGTGCAGCGACCAGCCGATGCCTGCTTCGCGGCAGCGATTTGCTTGCGAGCCTGGCAGCGCGACGACGGGTGGCTCCCGCCTCGGGCGCCACTGCGCGCCAGCCTGACCTGGGAGGCTGTTCGCCCCCCGGCAACCGATCTGACGATGTTCGTGCAGTTGCTCGGTCCGGATGGGCGCCTGGCCGTGGGCCGAGATGTTCCACTCTCCGTCGACGGCCAGCCTGCGAGCGCCTGGTCAGCTGGCAGCGCCACCACCAGCCGGGTGGCGCTGCTCCTCCCGACGACTCTTTCACCAGGAACCTACACACTGATCGCAGGTCTCTACGACCCCATCAGCGGTGTCCGCCTCACGCGGCCGGACGGCGCCGACTTCTTCAGGCTGGGCCAGGTAGAGATTGGCGGCCCGGCGCCTCGCTGATGATCGTTCGTCCTTCCCCGGCAAATTCGGTATACTAATCATTCACATGGAATAGGGTGTGTAGCGTGTGCGAGCGCGTCACGCTCGCACACGCTACCCCAATATGAGCGATAATCATATAGAAGATGAGGCGAAGGGGGTGTTGCGTGCGGCTCGGCCACGCAACCACCCCCTGACTCAGATTGTCTCGTGAGGGGAGGCCACGCGTGGTCCTGGTCGTTGCCTTGCTTCAGATGACGGCCTGTGGCCGTGACCAGGGTGCCAATCTCTCGAAAGGGGAAGCATTTTGCCGGCGGGCGAAGGAAAGGGGCGCGGACATCGCGCTCTTTCCAGAGATGTGGAACGTTGGCTACGCCTTTTGCGATCCCGCGCAACCGGATGCCCTCGAAGCCTGGCGGGCCCAGGCGATCGGCCCTCAGGATGAATTTGTCACCCACTTTCGGGTGCTGGCGCGAGAACTGGAGATGGCCATCGCCCTGACGTACCTCGAACGGTGGTGCGGCGCCCCGCGAAACTCGCTCTCGCTGATCGACCGGCATGGCGAGACCGTGATGACCTACGCCAAGGTACACACCTGCGATTTCGACCAGGAGGCCGCACTGACGCCGGGCGATGATTTCTACGTGTCGCTCCTCGCCACGGGCAAGGGAGGCGTGAACGTCGGGGCGATGATCTGTTTCGACCGCCAGTTCCCAGAGAGCGCAAGAATCCTGATGCTCAAGGGAGCAGAGCTGATCTTGACGCCCAATGCCTGCGACCTGGAAGAGAACCGAATCGGCGAGTTCCGGGCGCGCGCCTTTGAGAACATGGTCGGCATGGCGATGGCCAACTACGCTGCCCCTCAGCAGAATGGGCACTCGGTCGCGTTTGATGCGGTCGCTTTTGATGAGAAGGGGAACACTCAGGATACGCTGATTCTCGAAGCCGGAGAGGATGAGGGGGTGTATCTGGCTGAGTTTGACCTGGAAAAGATCCGGCGATATCGTGGGCGTGAGGTGTGGGGGAATGCCTTCAGGAAACCCCGCCGCTATGATCTCCTGGCATCCTCCGAGGTTGAAGCGCCCTTCGTGAGAGCCAACGCCAGAAGGTGAAGCCCTTATATCCCAGGGCTCGCCCAGGCGAGATGCTCCCACTCGGGCGTACCCCGCAGGGTGAAAAGCACCTGGGCTTTACGGGCTACTTCCCTAAGTACGCTTACAGGTTGTTGTGGCTGATCGTCTGCCGAGCATAATTCAGAGACTGGAGGACAGGAGTAGAGACGCCATTGATGCAATTCTTAGAGCAGCGATCACGTGAGACAGAGACGTACCCACTCAAGCAGGTCAGAGGAAGGCTGAATTTGAAGTGACGGTCTCCTCTGGCTCGATTTCCTGAGAAAATGATGACTCGCCTGTTTCGACAGCCGCGCTTTCTGCTCTTTGTAGTTGTGTCTGCGCTGATCCTGGCAGTGTTGTGGGCTGCCAGGGGAGCGCTCTTTCCGTTTGCATTAGGCCTGGTTGTCGCGTATCTGCTCATCCCGCTCGTGAACCACGTCCAGGCGGCCATGCCCGCGGGCTTCCGCTCGCACGGGCTGGCCCGCCCGGTTGCGATCATCGTTGTCTATCTGGCCGGTCTGGCGCTGGTCGGCATCTTTCTCGGCTTCTTGGCGCCGCTGGTTGTCAGCCAGATCGGCCTCCTGGTCAACGCCGCTCCGGCGCTCTACCAGGAAGGCCAGGCACTCGTCAACCAGGCGCTCGAGGCGTGGAACGCCTACCTGACCGCGGATCTGCAGCGGATGATCCAAGAATACGCGCAGCGCCTCGGCCCAGGTATCCTCAGCGCCGTCCAGCGCGGTACCTTGCGCACGATCGGCATTGTGACCAACACGGTGAGCTGGGTCTTGGGCCTGCTGGTGATTCCATTCTGGCTGTTCTTTGTGCTCAACGATAGCGATAAAGCCAAGCGGGGCGCCCTCAAGCTGCTGCCGCCTCCGCTCAGGCCCGATGCGGAGGCACTGCGGATCATCGTTGACCGGGTGCTCGGTGCTTACATTCGCGGGCAGCTCATTCTGGCGTTCAGCGTCGGTTTGATGGCGACGCTTGGCCTGATGGTGCTCGGCGTGGAGTTTGCGCTTCTGCTGGGGATCGCCGCCGGTGCCTTTGAGATCTTTCCCTTTATCGGCCCGATCCTAGGTGCGATTCCGGCGGTCATCGTCGCGCTTCTGCAGGACCCTGGGCTGGCGCTCCGGGTCGTCGTGCTTTTCGCAGCAATCCAGCAGATCGAAAATGTCTTGCTCGTGCCGAAGATCAACGGCGCTGCAGTGGCCCTTCACCCGGCGCTCATCATGGTCGTACTGGTTGTCGGCCAGCAGCTCTTTGGGCTTGCCGGTATGCTGATCGCCGTCCCGCTGACGGCTGTTCTTCGTGATGTGGTCAACTACCTCTACCTGCGGGTGGGTGACGAGGGTGCCAGGCCGGCCGAAGCCCTCGCTGCGGTGGGTTACGGCGATAGCGTCACGCCCATCGTCCGTGAGGTGCCTGCAGCGACCACTGAAACCGCCCCTGCTGTAACCAGTTACAGGTTGGAAGGTTGAAAGTTGCAGGTTGAAGGTCAGGCATTGCCGGTGCAATGCTTCTGACACTGTTCAACCTGCAACCTTTCCGGCAACGGCAACACCATTGATGTAGCAGGGCTGGGTGCAATACTCTGACACTGTTCAACCCGCAACCTTTCACCCGCAACCTGCAACCCGCATTGGAGCAAGAACGCTTGTGACGAAACTTCTAGAGGGACTGAACCCACAACAGCGTCGCGCCGTCGGCACGGTCGAGGGACCAGTGATGGTGCTGGCGGGGCCTGGTTCCGGGAAAACCCGAGTGCTCACTCACCGGGTCGCCTATCTCGTCCGTGAGGCCGGAATCGATCCTATCAACATCGTGGCGGTGACCTTTACCAACAAGGCCGCTCGTGAGATGGCCGAGCGGCTCGAGAAGCTCATCGGCTCCCGGCGCGAGCAGCTCACCGTTGGAACCTTCCACGCGATCTGCGCGCGGATCTTGCGGCGCCACATTCACCATCTGGGTTACAACAACAGTTTCATCATCTACGATGCCGACGACCAACGGCGGGTCGTCAAGCAGGCGATCAAGGAGCTAAACCTCGACGAGAAGGTCTACCGGCCGGCGGCGATCCACGGCGCCATCTCGCGGGTCAAGAACGAACTGCAAGGAGCGGAGGAGTTCAGCACCAGAGCGCGCAGCTACTGGGAGGAAGTGGTTGCCCGCGTCTTCGAGCGCTACGCTGACAAGCTCAAGGAGAGCAACGCGGTTGACTTCGACGATCTCCTGGTGCTGACGGTGCGCCTCTTCCTCGAGGTGCCGGCCGTGCTGGAGAGCTACCGAGATCGCTGGCGCTTCATCCATGTCGATGAGTTTCAGGACACCAACATCGTCCAGTATGAGATCATCAAGCTCCTCGGCGAGAAGCATCGCAACGTCTTCATCGTCGGCGACGTCGATCAGGGGATCTACGGCTGGCGGGGCGCCGACTACCGCAATATCCTCCGTTTCGAGCAGGATTTCCCGGAGGTTCGCGAGGTGGTCCTCGAGCAGAATTACCGCTCCACGCAGACCATCCTCGATGCCGCCACGGCCGTGATCCGGCACAACAAGGATCGCAAGGAGAAGCGGCTCTGGACCGAGAAAGGAAAAGGTCCCCAGATCATCGTATTTGAGGCCTACAACGAGCAGGAGGAGGCCGAGTTCATCGTCCGCGAGATCCGCCGCCTACGCGGGCGCGGCGGCGTTTCCCTGCGCGATTGCGCCGTGATGTACCGCACCAATGCCCAGTCGCGCGCCATCGAAGATGCCTTCGTCCGGGCACACATGCCCTACATCCTCGTCGGCGGCACTCGATTCTACGAGCGGCGCGAGATCAAGGACCTCCTGGCCTACCTGCGCCTGCTCCACAACCCCTTCGATGCGGTCAGCCTGGAGCGGATCATCGGTGTCCCAGCCCGCGGCATCGGCCAGAAGACGTGGAACGATCTGGTTGCCTGGGCGGCTGAACTGGGCGTGCCGGTGTACACCGCGCTCCAACTCTTGCGAGGCGAAGTCGAGGGGGACGAGGGGCAGGCCGAGTCGCCCTTCCTGCCCGACATTCCCGCGCCCTTCGCCGGCCGGGCGCGCAGCGCGCTGCTCGAGTTCCTGGCGTTGGTGGATCAGCTCATTCGCGTGCGTTACGAGCGCAACGTGGTCGAGCTGCTCGATGAGGTAATCGAGCGTGCCGGCTACGCGGCCTATCTGCGCGACGGCACTCCCGAGGGCGAGGAACGATGGGAGAACGTCCGGGAGCTACGCAGCGTCGCCGCCCAGTACGTTTACCAGACTATCGAGGCCGGCCTGCCGAGTTTCCTCGAAGAGGTGGCGCTGGTCTCGGACGTGGACGATCTGGACCGCGGCGGCGACCGCGACGCCGTGACGCTGATGACCCTCCACACGGCCAAGGGGCTCGAGTTCCAGGTGGTCTTCATCACCGGCATGGAGGAGAACCTCTTCCCGCACAGTCGGAGCCAGGAGAGCGCAGATCAGCTGGCCGAGGAGCGCCGCCTGGCCTATGTCGGCATCACTCGCGCCAAGGAGCGACTCTACCTCTTGCACACCTTCCGCCGCACGACCTACGGCCAGAGCAGTCTGGTCGAGCCGTCGCGTTTTCTGCGCGATATCCCAAACAATCTCGTCGAGCGCCAGGGCAAGCGCGAAGTGAGCCGGCAGGGTGTGCTCGATCTCGAGAGTGGCCGCACCCTGCCGACCGGCAG
>DOUV01000207.1 GCA_003520455.1 Chloroflexota bacterium
CGGGCGATCGATGAGATCGGCTATGAGGAACCGACGCCGATCCAGGAGGCGACGATTCCCCCGCTGATGGCCGGGCACGATGTCATCGCGCAGGCGCAGACGGGGACCGGCAAAACCGCGGCCTTTGCGATCCCGATCGTCGAGAAGACCGATACGCGCTCGCGAAGCGTTCAGGCGCTGGTGCTGGCCCCGACACGCGAGTTGGCCATGCAGGTTGCCAAGGCGACCCACGATCTGGGGCGCTTTCGCAACGTGCGCGTGCTGCCGGTCTACGGCGGTCAGCCGATCTCGCGCCAGATTCACGCGCTGGGAAAAGGCGTCCATGTAGTCGTCGGCACGCCGGGCCGGATCCTCGACCACCTGCGCCGTGAGACTCTCAGCCTGGGCGACGTTCGCATGGCGGTTCTCGATGAGGCCGACGAGATGCTGGACATGGGCTTTGTCGAAGACATCGAGGCCATCCTGGCCCAGGCCCCGAGCGAGCGGCAGACGGCTCTCTTCTCGGCCACGATGCCGCCGGAGATGGTACGGCTCTCCAAAAGGTTCATGCGCGAGCCAGTGCGCGTGATGATCAAGGCCGAAACGGCCACCGTCCCGGAGGTTCGCCAGGTCTACTACGAGGTGGGCCGCGACAAGGTTGACGCGCTGAGCCGTATCCTGGACTTCGAGCAGCCAACCTCGGCGATTGTCTTCACCCGCACGCGGGTCGGCGCCCAAGAGGTGGCCGACGCGTTGGAGAGCCGTGGTTATGCTCCCGAGCCGTTGCATGGTGACATGAGCCAGGCCCAACGCGAGGCAGTCATGCGCCGCTTCCGCGATGGGCGGACCGAGACTCTCGTTGCCACCGACGTCGCCGCCCGTGGGCTGGACATCGAGCACGTCTCCCACGTGATCAACTACGATATCCCCGAGTCGCCTGACGGCTACGTCCACCGCGTCGGCCGGACCGCTCGCGCGGGCCGGGCCGGAGAGGCCATCACCCTGGTCAGCCCGCGCGAGCGGCGCCAACTGAGCTACATTCAGCGCGCCATCGGCACGACCATCCAGCGCCGCCGTCTCCCGTCGCCGACCGAGGTGGCGGCTCGTCGCCTCGAGCTCTTCTCCCAGACGGTCCGCGAGGCGGTGGAGCAAGGCGAGTATGAGGGTTATCTGGACATCGCCGATACGCTCGCGAGCGAGTTCGACCCGCTCGAGGTAGCGGCCGCAGCGCTCAAGCTCGCCGCCGAGGCGCGGGGTCTCACCGTCATGCAGGCCGGCGAGTCTCCCAGCGTCCCCGCGGAGGATGGGATGACGCGCCTGTTCCTCGACCTGGGGCGCAAGGACGGCCTCCGTCCCCAAGATGTGGTCGGCGCGATTGCCAACGAAGCCCGGATCCCCGGCCGCGACATCGGGGCGATCGATATCTTCCCCCGCTTCACCTTCGTCGAGGTGCCGAGCCCGGTCGCCAACAGAGTGATCACGGCCCTCAACAAGACCAACGTCAAAGGACTCCCGGTCAAGGCGAGTGTGGCCCGGCCCAAGGAGTAGGGAGTGCTGAGTGCCTGGCAGAGGCCAGGCGGTGCCGAAGACTCAGTAGCTCGACAATGTTAGATTAGACAGATGTTCTAGGGGACAAGATCGTAAATTTGGAGCACCATCTGGTCCTGTGCGATGAGGGCCACATCGCCTGGGAGGGTGGTACTCATGACCGGCGAGACGGTTAGCCCGGATATCTTTGATCCGCAGCGCTGGGGCTTGTTGGATGAAGCGATCGCGAGCCTGGCCACCCGGCTGCGGGACGTTTGGGCTCGCTTTCGGCCGTGCTTTCAGACCCGGACGCGGGACGGCAGTGCCCACGCCTGGACTTATTTGCGGGGGTTGCTGAGTATGGACAGCCAGCGGAACTTTGCCACCATTAGCCGTCGGGTGAACCGCCCCGAGGATGATGGGCAGAACCTGCAGCCGTTGATGTCCGACTCGCCCTGGTCGGAGCAGGCCGTGCGGCAGCAAGTGCAGCAGGAGATTGCCGCGACCCCCGCGTTGCGCACGGGCGGGGCGTTAACCTTGGATGAGTGTAAGGTCTTGTAATCCTGTACCCCTCATTGTCCTGTAATCTCGTACCTTAACAGTCCAATAGTTCCGTACCTGTGAGTACACTTCCAGGGCTCTCTGTTCAAGGGAAACTGGAGGTGGAAGATGTGTCGCCAGCCGGCGTTCTCACCAAGCGAACGAGAACGGATCTATCAAGGTCAAGTGCAGGGGAAAAGCATTCCCGAAATTGCGAGCGAGCTGGGGCGTTCGGGGCATGTGGTCAGGAAGTGGTGGCGTCGGATCCGGCAAGAAGGACTGGCCGGCTTACGGGACCGACGCCCTGGGCCGGCGCCCCGGGGGATCTTGGGTCGATTTGATACGCGCGTGAGGCGGGCGGCCCTGCGGCTGAAGCAAACCCACCCGCGCTGGGGTCCCAACCGGGTGTTGCTGGCGCTGCGCCAAGCGCCTGAGCTGGACGGCGTGCGCCTCCCGCACCGCAGTCGGGTGG
>DOUV01000209.1 GCA_003520455.1 Chloroflexota bacterium
CTGGCGGTGCGACCGCCTCCGGTTGCGCCGGCCGCGGCGCCGATTACGAGGCCAGCCCGCGCAGGCGAGATTTCAACCGCCGGTTTCCTTCAAGAGGAGAGGGAGCAACACCCGGTGGCGCCAGTATGCCGGGTTGCTGGCGCGCGTCTGCAGGCTCCACTCACGCAGGTCGTCGGCGATCTTCCGGCGCGGGTGAGCATTCGCATAGGTCGACGTGTGGACAAAGGTGTACAGCGTGTCGGAAATGTGATTCCCCTCGGCCGTGATCGGAATGGGGCGGTAGAGCGCTCGAGCGCTCTGCTCGGAAAAAGCCACGAGCGCGTCGTAGAGGGCGAGCGTTCCGGTAAACGTGCGGTTGCTGTCCGGGAACCTCTCGGGGTCACCAAACTCCAAACTGTGTCCCGTCCACCGGCATGGGGCCAGGGGGTGGCCGGTGGTGACCGCCACGTGCGCGCCGAAGAGCTTGTCCTCCGCATCGACCGCCGCGATGCAGTCGCCATGCGACCAGTTATCACCCAACGAGTGAAGGTAGATTCCCAAGGCCTCCGGGCTGCCCGGCACGATTCCTCCGGTATCCACCGTGGCGGTCGCCGTGACGAAGCAGGGGGTCACGTCGTAAATGTTGACATAATTCTGCCAGGTAAATTGGACGGTACCGCTATAACCGAACGTAGCGATCCCGATCAGATCCTCTGTCTGGCCAAACGCCCAGGCTCGGATCGCCCCGAGTTCGTCGGGCCGGTCGTGAGGAAAGTGGAAGAAGGGACTGTACGGTCCAAAGCGCGACGTGAAACAGCCAGGGCACTCGAGCAAGTCGGTCATGCCCATGGTCACCGTTGGGGCGGTGGTTGCCGGCGAGGGACAGTAGGTCGTCGTCATGACGGTGGTGATGGGAGGCGCGGCGGGATAGCTCGTCGCCTTGAAGGAATAGATCGGTTCATTTGCGGGCAACCTCCCGGGGTCCACCATCTGGGAGTACACCTGGATCGTCGCGGCGTCGGTGACCGAGAAGCCGGCGGCGATGGCGAGGGTGCCCACGAGGTCAAAGTGGACACTGCTCACGGTTGTATCGGTGTACAGGAGCCGGGAGGCAGCGGCCGGGTCGTAAAAGTAGAGCAGGGTTTCTTCACTCCACGCTCCTACCCCCGAGAGTGTCGAGAGCAGCAGCAGGATTGCGGCGCAAGGGGCAAGAACAACAAGCCCGAACCGCACAAGTCGGCTGTGATTCGTCCGCAGCTTGAATCGTGTGATCATCGGTGTCTCCCCTGGATTACTGGTGCGGCGGTCGTTCTTGTAGAAATCTTGCCCGCTTCCTCTGATACCGCGCTTTTGTCCTCTCGCCGGAGCCCGTGTGCGAACTGAGCCGGCGACCTGGGCTGGCGGCGAGGGCCGCCCCAGCGGGTGTCTGGTTTCTGCCTGCTTCATGGACGAAACCAACAGACGAGTTCGAGCGAGTACACGTGACGGATACGGATGCAACAATGCACAAGGTGGGGTACAACAAAAGTCCTGGCATTGCAATAGGCCAACGGTCGTCATGTCACAAGCAAGTTTGATCGCTCAAATTGGAATTCGATGCGCGATCGAGGCTCCTCCGGCGATGCCGTGGCGGGTACCGTGGTGCGTGAGAAGGCGGAGCACGCATCACGCTCGGCGTGTTCTCAACGCGATTTGCAGGCCACACTATTCGATATGAGCGGATTTGACCGCCAGGAGTGATAACGAGGCTGTCGAGAGCAGGATCCCGGCCGCTTGAAGAATCGCCGCGAAGTGGGGCGAACGCGAAGATCTGGTGAACGGGGGGCGGACAGAGGGGTTCTGCAAGATCATGCAACGACTCTGCAGGAGCCTTTATCAGTGGTGGGTTCTCAACGCGATGGGGACCCGTAGCACCTGCTTCCTGGGACTCCCGCACTTCGACCCAGATTCCTGGCTCACGGCACGGGGGTCTGAAGGAGTTGCGGGAACTATCGGAACTCTTTCGATACTTCCGACTGAATGAGTACGATCCCGATCTGTTCCTTGAGTTCCTCTGAATTTCTCTGAATTGCCTCAGTTCTCCGCCACGCATCAGATGATGAGAGTGGGCTTCGTATTAAGTGCTCCCCGCCGTTTTACCGCGGATCCGCTTGATACAACGGAGTATCGCTGTAATATGTCCGCTCTGCAAGGCACCGGCCAAGTGACCCTCCACAAAACGATCCGCGCGGACATGGGCCGTGAGTAATTTGCGGAGCGTCAAGAGATCGGCTTCTCCGAGAGCGTCAGGATCCGATTGGTAACGTTCTACCTGGTCGATCGAGCTGGTCCAATCGAACTGCACGAGAATATTCTGCTCGTACAATGTCGCAATGAATTCATCCACCTCAGCGGTGAGCAAGATAAAAGGGAACTGGCCTTCATGTGTCACCCACTGACCGAACTGATAGCCTTCCCGCTCGAAGAGAGGGAGGTAGTTGAGGATCGCGTCGATTTGTTCGGGCCCGATCTCCTGGACAGAATCGTCACTCATATCACTTCCCTGACGCGAGCACGCCGCGCGCTGGGTGCAGCCCGTTCTGCAAATCAGGCTTCTGATGGGTGCAGGGGTAACCGGCATGGAGGCCGACAACGATGTGCCCGAGTTTATTGCGAATTGATTGTCTATGCGGCCGGCGCCGCCGGCTCTAGCGCCCGGACCCGAAGGACCCTGCCTCCATTCTCCTCCGCAATAGGAAGAAGAGCAACCCAACGAGAACCAGCCACAGCACAAGGGCGAGCCAGGCCACGAGCGGAACGTCGGCGAGCGACCCGGTCGTGAGCGCCGTGTAGGCGCCGCCAGCCAGGAGAACGAGCAACCCGACGCCGAGAAAACTCATGACGAAGATTGGGTAGAACCACCAGGGGTTGCTGAGGCCGAGCGCCCGCGTGTGCCCCGCCATCGATATTTCCCCCACCCATCGTTCTCCCACCCGCTTGCGCACCTCTTCTACGAGCGCCAGCGCGCTCGCCTTCGCGATGGGAATGGGGACACGGTAGGCCCGAAACGGCGACCGTCCGCGGGCCAGGACGAGCTGTTGGTAGTCCTCCGCCAGCGACCGGTTGAGGTCGAACAACGTGCCGAGCCCAGGAAGGATCTGGGTAGGGAAGTTGTCGGGCACGTTGGGGTCTGAGAGACGGACCAGACCGGCACGCGTAATCTCTTGCCAGTGAACCTGTCTGACACGGCGGCTGTGGGTGATCCAGAGGCCGTCCTCATCGACCTCCCAGCGCACCCTCCCGAACGCAGTTTCGAACTCACCGCCCATTGGACGGTTATCCCTCCGTTGGGCGCCGAGCCACCATTGCCTCAGAGATCTCGGGCCCGTGGTGGGTCTCGATCCACATCGAATTCTCCTCTCGTCCCAAGCGGTCGATTTCACCGCCATATCGAGCCGGAAGGCAACCGGCACCGTTTGCAGCATCCATGCCTCGCGTGAGATGGTGCGCAAGGACGGCCGGTATCGCGGGCTCTGCCTGGTCTTCCATTGGTCTCATCCACGATTTCTTATTGCCGGGAAGTCTCGTTGTAGGATGAAGCTTCCGTCACGCCTCGGCGAGTGGCAAAAAAGGCGGCTGCACGCCCGGCGGCCTCCGCCGATGTAAAGAGCTCTCGCCGCCCGTGGAGGCCAGGTCCACGGGTGACGATGGGCACTCAACCGGAGTCCAGTACGTAGCTCGCCGCCGCCTGGGCCATAAGAGCCGCACCCAGCGGTAGCGCCCGCTCGTCAAAGTCAAAACGCGGGTGGTGATGCGGAAAGTCGAGCCCGCGTTCGGGATTGGCCGAGCCGACAAAGAAGTAGCATCCCGGCACTTTTTCCATCATGTAGGCCATATCTTCGGAGCCCATCGTGCGTTCGGCGCCGACCACGTGTGTCACGCCGGAGAGATTCTGGGCCAACGCGCGCACGGCCGTACTCATCTGGGAATCGTTGACGACTGCCGGCGTCGTCACCTCGAGTTCGATCGTCGCCAGGCACCCGAGGGCTTCGGCTATACCGCGCACGACCTGCTCGAAGCGGCGCGCCACGACCTCGCGCACGTTGGGCGTGAAGGTGCGAATCGTCCCGCGCATGTTCACCGAGTCCGGGATGACGTTGAAGGCTTCACCCCCCTGGATCGAGGTCACCGAGACCACAGCGCTGTCGAGCGCGTTTACGTTGCGTGCGACAACCGTCTGGAGAGCGGAGATGATCTGAGCGGCGGCGACCACAGGGTCTTTGCTCTGGAACGGAAGGGCCCCATGGCCACCTTTCCCCTGGAGCGTGATCGTGAACTTGTCCGACGCGGCCATTGCCGGGCCGTCGGTTGCCGCCACCCACCCGACGGGCTTCTCATTCCACATGTGGAGGGCGAGCGACCGGTCGGGCGCGGGGCTCTCCATCACGCCATCTTTCACCATCGCCAGGGCTCCGCCGAGGCCCTCCTCCGCAGGTTGAAACACAAATTTCACCCTGCCCGCCATTTGTTGGCGAAGAGGAGCGAGCATCTTCACCACCGCCAACCCAATAGCCGTGTGCCCATCGTGGCCGCAGGCGTGCATGACGCCCGGTGTTTGCGAGACGTAGTCTGTGCTGTTGGCCTCGGCGATGGGCAGAGCGTCCATATCGAAGCGGAGCAGGATCGTGGGGCCGGGGCGATCGCCTTCCAACACGCCGACCACCCCGGTGCGCCCGACGCCGGTACGCACCTCTACCCCCAATTGATGCAACTCCGCGGCCACGAGGCCCGCAGTCTGCACCTCCTGAAACCCAAGTTCCGGGTGGCGGTGAAAATCCCGCCGGCGCGCGATCATCTCGTCTTCCAACGATTTTGCCAGTGCAACAAAGTCGGGGGTCATCCCTCTCTCCTTTCGAGCAAGTGCCTGCGGGTGAGTCACGCCGACGGCACGACCGTTGACAAGGGACGGGAGGCGTGCGGGGAAGCTGCGTTGGTTCTGGCGAGAGCGTAGCCTCTGTCGATGTGCCTGTTGCTCCTCTCGAGCACCTGGGAGCACCGCCCGGCAGGAGCGGTTGGACTGCGATGGTGGGCGAGCCTGGTGTTGGCTTTCCTGCGAACGAACCACACATGCCCGAATTCGTTTCGCTCACATTGTCATAGGCTGGGAAATCGGCCTGTCAGATTATACCAGGGAGTGGCCTGATCGAACCATGGATGTCAGATACCGACCCCCTGTAAAGCCCGCGCCGTGTCCCAATGCTTTCGCTCGCT
The DNA here is from genome assembly GCA_003520455.1 of Chloroflexota bacterium. Next base: position 5,230 of record DOUV01000209.1, read on the forward strand.
GTCAGTCAGAATACAACCACGCCGCGAATGTTTTTGCCGGCCAGCATGTCCTCATAGCCTTGATTGATCTCATCGAGGGTATAGGTTCTCGTCACGAGCTCATCGAGTTTGAGGTGGCCATGCCGGTACAGATTGAGCAGCTTCGGTATCTCCACCGGCGCGTTGCTCGTGCCGTAGATTGTGCCCATGAGCGTTTTCTGGGAGAGCACCAGGTTCAGCGGGCTGATTGGAAGTTCCTCGAACTGGGCCGGCGTCAGGCCGATCACCACTGTGGTGCCCAATTTCGCGGTGGCCGCGTAGGCTTGTGCAATCGTCTCCGGACTGGAAATGGCCTCAAACGCGAAGTCGACACCGGTGCCACCGGTGATCGCCACGACGCGTGCGACGAGGTCGGCCTCGTTCATGTTGACGGTGTGGGTGGCGCCGAATTCTCGAGCCCAGGCCAACTTCCGATCGACCACGTCCGCCGCGATGATGGTCGTCGCACCGGACACCACCGCGCCCTGGATGACATTCGTGCCAACGCCGCCGACGCCGATCACCAGCACGCTACTCCCTGGGGTGACCCTGGCCCGGTTGACCGCGGCCCCAAACCCACCGACGACGCAGCAGCCGACCAAGCAGGCCACCTCAAGCGGATACCTCTGATCAATCACGCACAGCGAGTCCTGGTTGACGACGGTAGACTCGCTGAAGGCACCGACGAGACAGAACTGGCCTACGTCCTGCCCGGCCCGATTGTGCAGCCGGTACGTCCCATCGATCTGTGGACCCTGGGCGATGTACTTGCTCAGGACGCACGCGTGCGTCATGCCCGAGAGGCAGTAGCGGCACTTGCCGCAGGCGGGGATAAACATCAGAACCACGTGGTCGCCCGGCCGGATGCGTGTGACGCCGGGTCCAACTGCGTCGACAACGCCGGCGCCCTCGTGCCCCAAGACCATGGGCCGCATCCCCACCGGCCGGTCGCCGGCCATCACGTGGTAATCCGAGTGGCACAGGCCGACGGCTGCCATCTTCACACGGACTTCGCCGGCTTTTGGTTCATCCAGTTCAAGCTCTTCGATCACGAGCGGTTGGCCCGGCTCATAGGTAACGGCGGCGTTCGTTTTCACAGAGTCTTCCTCTTTCCTTCCCAGAAAAGCGCGGATCATGGTCAATGAAGATGATGAGCGGCCTTTGACGATCCGCTAAAGCCCCTCTCAGCCGGGCTCCTGCTTCCAGCAAGTGGGAGCGGGCCAGGTTATCATCGCCTGTTGGCGAGCGTAAGTCAGGGTACCGGTCACGCAACTCTGGGAGGAAGCGGCTCAGTTCGGCCAGTGAGATAGTGCGGACCGTGTCAGCGAGGTTCTGGATGCGCAGTCGGAACCGGCCATCCTAACCGGCTGCTTTCAAACTGAACACAGGCACTTCTAACATTTCACTCGGTTGTACTTTGGCTGCTTTTTGAAGTTCCAACAGTTGTTCTACCTTGTCCAAAGTTTCCTCTAAGATGTACTTCTTTCCACTCTCTCGACATAGGAGAACCGGTACATCACGGATAACTAAAAGACGCCCATCAACCGAAGTGACATATTCAATATCAATATCCTCAAAAGCTTGTTCACTCCGTGGACAATGTGCCGGTCGATGGTTCAGAACAATTAAGTTGGGGTGAAAAAGGTTTTTCGAAAGGTCTACCTCGAATGTGACCTCTTTCATCTCGTCCCAATAACCAGTCGTATCGTGGCTCTCCCAAAATTCAACCGCTTCGTCTAAAGTTCTAAATTCAGGTATCCTGGCCATTTTTCACCGCTTTCGATAGAGTTGCCTTTCTTTGTCCGTCATGTCGCGGGCACTTAGGATCAAGGCTCTCCGATTGAGTTTGTAGACAAACACGATGAACAAGTATCGCCCGGCTTCGGTTTGCCCGTAGGCCTGGTATAGATCCTCACCCGCTCGTTTACCGCGTGGACCTCGACGGAAAACCGGATCAAGTTCGAATACTTCTTCAACTTCCTCGACTATAACCCCATGCTTGACTTCAAGTTTTTCAATAATGTCTGGCAGCCAGATGATGGCTTTGATTTTCACCACGTTGTCCCGAAAAGAGAGGTGGATGAATTATATCAGGTTGTCGTTGAATGAACAAGGTTTTCTTAAATGAGAACGGCAGAGGTCCAGGAGGAGGTGTCAAGTTTGCACCACATAACGGCGAGGTTCTGCTGCGCGGGCGGCCGCGATGGAGCTCCGCACCAAGGGTGCGTGCGACCGAGCGGTCAGCCG
>DOUV01000211.1:0-2747 GCA_003520455.1 Chloroflexota bacterium
CACGACGCTCCCGAGAAGGAGGCCGGCGACGCGGGTGAGCTCGAGCGGATCGGTACGCGCAACTGGCAGGGCGAGGCCCAGGCCAACGGCGGCGACGAAGCCGGCGACCATCGCCATCCCGCCGCTGCGCGGCACGGCACGGGTGTGGACGTCGCGTGGTCGCGTGGGGGGATGGTCGAGCTGCCATCGCCGCGCCAGCCACATCGTGACCGGCGTGGTCACCACGGTGATGACCAGCGCCAGCAGGGGGACCAACAGAAAAGTATCCATCAGTTACACGTCAGATAGCAGGCTGAGGGTTACTCCCCGTGCGTGACCTTCAACCTGGGAGCTGGCAACCATCAACCCGTCCCAAACTGGCGATCGCCTGCATCGCCGAGCCCGGGCACGATGTAGCCGGCGGGGGGCTCACCCTCCCTGGCTGGCTCGGCGGTCAGCCGTTCGTCGATGGCGGCGATATGGATGTCGATATCGGGGTGAGCTGTCGAGAAGCGGTCGATGCCCTCCGGCGCCGCGATGATCCCGACATACTTGATGCGCCGGGCGCCCCACTGCTTGAGGATGTCGGCCGCGGCCACCGCCGACCCGCCAGTGGCGAGCATCGGATCCAGGATGAGGACGACCTGCACGGTGGGGTCCACGGGGAGGCGGTTATAGTAGGCCACAGGTCGCAGTGTGCGTTCATCGCGGTAGAGGCCGATGTGCCAGACTTCGGCGCTCGGCATCATCTCCCAAATCCCCTCGACCATGCCGAGGCCAGCCCGGAGGATAGGGACGAGGCCGATATGCTCCTCAAGCTCGTAGCCGTGGGCCACGGCGAGGGGTGTCTCAACATCGCGGGGCTTCAGCTTCAAGTCTTGGGTGGCCTCGTACGCCAGCAGAATCGAGATCTCTCGGATCAGCTCGCGGAATTTTTTCGGCTCTGTTTCAACACGTCGTAAGAGCGTCACTTTATGTTTGATCAACGGGTGTTGGGACTCGAAGACGTGGCTGCTCAAAGGTTCACCTCCCGCGCGTGCAAAAAAAGAGGGCTAGACTCCGTCTAACCCTCTCTTGCAGACTACTCTCCACATCAACGCGCCGACATACGACGCCGCTTTTCGAGTTCGCTCTTGCAGGGGACGCAGAGGGTCGCTTCCGGCATGATGCGGAGACGCTCTGGATCGATTGGTTGGCCGCAGCGCTTACAGATGCCATAGCTTCCGGTATCCAGCTCCTCGAGGGCGATGTCGATCTCCTGCAAGCGCTCTTCGAAGTTGCGCAGCAGAGCGAGGTTCTGCTCGCGCACGACGTACTCCGGGTCACCCTCGTCCAGCTCAAGTTCCGGCTCGATCTGAAGGGACTCGCGCAGCCGGCCGATCTCGACCAGGACAAGTTGGCGTTCGGACGTTAGCCGCTCTCGCTCGGCCTGCAACTCCGAGTGATTCGACATGAACTGTTTCCTCCTCAACTATACCCCCGTTCGCAGGCAATTTCTTATACCATGCTTCGCTGGAGGCGTCAATAGTCCCCGCTGTTTGGTCGGGCTACTCAGATGCCGAGGCATGACGTATGCGGCTTCCTTAGGAGCGCTCGATCAGGCGGACCAGGAGAGCAGGCGTGTCGCACCTCTTCTTCCGGCTCTCTCCAGCTTCAACCTTCAACTGGTCATACTCGTGGACGAAAGCAAGAGTGGTGCCTGCTCTCTGAGGCGGGAAGGGGGGAACGAATGTGCGGGTTTTCGCTGTCCGACCGCGATGCTATAATGGAGTCGTGGGAGGAACCGGCATGGATGACAATCCACGCGCCGTCTCGGCGCAGAAACAGGGAGAGGACCTCGTCCTCGAACGCTCGTTGCGGCCGCAACGGCTCAGCGAGTACATCGGGCAGGAACGAATCAAGGAAAATCTGGAGATTTTGATTCAGGCTGCCAAGGCTCGCGGTGAGACCCTCGATCACGTGCTCTTCTACGGACCCCCCGGCCTGGGAAAGACCACCCTCAGCCAGATTATCGCCCGTGAGATGGAGGTCAACATCAAGACGACCGCCGGCCCGGCGATCGAGCGACCCGGCGACCTGGCGGCGATTCTGACCAACCTGCGCCAGGGTGACATTCTCTTCATCGACGAGGTCCATCGCCTGGGGCGGGCGATCGAGGAGATTCTCTATCCTGCGATGGAGGATTTCGTCCTCGACCTGATTGTGGGCAAGGGGCCGGCGGCGCGCAGTGTGCGGTTGAAACTGCCGCGCTTCACCGTCATCGGGGCTACGACCCGCCTGGCGATGATGACCTCGCCTCTCCGAGATCGCTTCGGCGTGATCTATCGGCTCGATTTCTACGAGCTTCCTGCGATGGTCGAGATCGTGACGCGCGCCGCCCGGATTCTCGGCATCGGGGTTGATCCGGAGGGTGCGGAGGAGATCGCCCGGCGCGGGCGTGGCACCCCACGCATCGCCAATCGCTTGCTCCGCCGGGTCCGTGACTATGCGGAGGTTCGCGCGAATGGCCACATCTCCCGGGAGGTGGCCGCGGAGGCCCTGGCCCTGCTGGAGGTGGATGAGTTGGGCCTGGACGACATCGACCGCCGCGTACTGGCGGCGATCATCGCGAAGTTCAGCGGAGGCCCGGTCGGCCTCGAGACCATCGCGGCCGCGATCAGCGAGGAGGCTGACACGATTATGGACGTCTACGAGCCCTACCTGTTGCAGTTGGGCTTCCTGGAACGGACTCCCCGAGGGCGCGTCGCGTCGCGACGCGCCTACGACCA
>DOUV01000211.1:2799-8841 GCA_003520455.1 Chloroflexota bacterium
GGGCGCCTACGACCACCTGGGCTACCCCTACGACGGTGCCAGCGGCGCGCGCGACGAGCAGCCGCCGTTGTTCGACCTCTGAGAGCCTGCTCCGACGGCAAGGGAGGCTTCCTCTCTGACAGAATTCCTCGGTAAGAAAGTCACATCGGTTGGGATCTCCTCGACGTGCCCCCGGGTTCCCTTCCCTTTCTTTCTTTCTTTCTTTCTTCCTCCCGCCCTCACCCGGCTTGTTCTCCAGGCGGACGCCGTCCGCCGCTGCATCTCCAAGAATGGCCTTTTGTGCCGAAATTAGCTCCCCCGGAAGTGGCACAACGGTTGCTATTATTCCGGCTAACGACTGACCGCGGAGGCTGATGATTATGAACGACTTGTTTCGCCGGTTCGCTCACAAAACATCGGAACTGGCCGGCACGCCGTGGGCCTTCCTGACCGCGATGATCATCATCGTGGTCTGGGCCGCGAGCGGCCCGGTCTTCGGCTTCTCGGATACCTGGCAGCTCGTTATCAACACGGGGACGACCATCGTGACGTTCCTGATGGTGTTTCTCATCCAGAACACGCAGAACCGGGACGCCAAAGCGATCCACCTCAAGCTCGACGAGCTGATCCGGGCGCTCGAGGGCGCCCGCACAGATATGGTTGACCTGGAAGACCTTTCGGACGAGGAACTGATGCAGCTCCAGGAACAGTTTAAGCGCCTTCGCGAGCGCGAGAATGGGCTTTCAGGCTCGAGTACACTTGAGTCGGCTCAAGCCGAGGAGCCAGCCGGCTGAGTTAGCTCGCCTCGGGTGGCTCCTCAGGGGTCGGGATGGGCGGCTTGTTCCCCAGGCTGCCGAAGCTCGTTTCGCCGTAGCCGCCAGTTACCCCGGGGTCGGTGTCGCTCCCGAGACCACCTGTCTCGACGGGGTGGGCGGGCTGTTGACCTGCCGCCACCCGCGCCGTATTGCTCAACAGCGCCCAGATCGCCTCCTCGCTCATCTCGTGATTCTGTGCGATTGTGTACACACTCTGGCCGTCGAGCGCCGCCTGCACGATCGCGCGCTCCTCACTGGGGAGCGTCGCCACCAGGCCGGGATCCTGCTTCAACTCTTCCACCAATCTGGCCATTCGCTCGTCTGCTGAGGGTGCCACGTGTTCCTCCTTCGTTGTACCTGCTTTTGCTCCTCTCTGCCGAGCAACCCCTGTGCCGCCAGGATTGGCCCGGCTGGTCGGAGGCAGCCATTCGCCTGGGCGGCCCACCCTGGGTACGAATGCTGCTATAGGGCGGAGCAGTCGCGAGCGCCGTTCGCTGCCATCTGCCCAGGCATGGCATGACTGGTTTGCTCCGTATTCCGACATGCGAAGAAAGGACGTTGTATGCCAGCCTCTACGGTTGACCTGCAGGCGCTCTTGGAGCAGTTTGGCCACACAGCCTTTCGACCGGGGCAAGAGCGGGTCATCCGCAACCTGCTGAATGGACGGGATGTGCTGGCGGTGCTGCCGACGGGCGCCGGCAAATCGCTCGTGTACCAGTTGGCGGCGCAACTGCTGCCCGGGACGACTATCGTGGTCTCCCCGCTGATTGCGCTTATGAAGGATCAGGTCGAGTCGGTTGAAGAGTGCGGTCTGGAAGCCGGTGTCATCAATAGCTTTCAATCCAAAGGAAAAGCGAAGGGCGAGATGCGCCAGGTGCGCCACGGCGAGGCGAAGCTGCTCTACGTGACTCCCGAGCGCTTCAATGATGAAGGATTCATGGATCAGGCCCGGCGCATGGAGGTCTCACTCTTCGTCGTGGATGAAGCCCACTGCATTTCCGAGTGGGGTCATGATTTTCGTCCGTCCTACCTCGTACTGGACCGGGTCGTCGCCCAACTCGGCCGGCCATCCCTCCTGGCGCTGACCGCGACCGCGACGCCCTGGATCCGGGATGAAATCATCGCCCGGCTGGGGATGCGTCACCCAGATATCGTCGTGCGCGGCGTGGACCGTCCAAATCTCTTCTTCGAGGTGCGCCGTGTCGAGAAAGAGGAGGAAGATCGGCGGGTCTTACAGCATCTCTTACTTGACGAGCAAGACGAGAACCCGCCGGAACCGGCCCAGCAACTCACTCGGGCGATGCAGGGCAGCGGTATCGTGTACACGCGCACGACCAAAGCGGCCGAAGAGACGGCCGCGTGGCTGCAGGAGTGGGGCATCACGGCGGATTATTACCACGGTCAGCGCGGCAAGGCCGGCCGCGAGCGTGTCCAGGACGCTTTCATGGGGGGCACGTTGCGCGTGATTGCGGCCACCAATGCCTTCGGTCTGGGCGTGGACAAGTCCGACATTCGCTTTGTGATTCATCGCGACATTCCTGCGAGTATCGAAGCCTACTACCAGGAGGCCGGCCGGGCCGGGCGAGACGGTCAGTTTGCCCGCTGCACCATCATCTACCGTCACAGCGACCTGGGGCGAGCGGCCTTTCTCTCGAGCAGCGGCCGGCTCACCCGGGACGAGGTGCGGCAGGCACGCGAGGGCTTATTGGCCAACCCGGAGGCCTCCTGGCAGGCGTTGGAGGAAGTCACCGGGCTGAGCAAAGGGGACCTGGCGCGGCTGATCACGATCCTCAAACAGGACGACATTCTCGGGGAGGAGCAGGGGCGTCTCCAGATGCTGGTGCCTGACTTTGATCCGGAGGCGATCTCCCTCGAAGGCGAGGAGCAGCGCCGGGCGTACGAGCGCAGCCGGATCGAAATGATGCGTGGCTACGTGGAGACTGATGAGTGCCGCCGGCGCTACATCCTCAACTATTTCGGGGAAGAGTATGAGCCCGAGCGGTGCTTCATGTGCGACAGCGATGTACTGCGGGACGGAGAGCAGCGGGTCCATATCAAAGAAGAAGAGGAAGGAGAAGCGCTGCCACCGCCGTTCGAGATGGGTGACCGAGTGATCCATGAGAAATGGGGGACAGGCGCCGTCCAGGCGGTGCGAGACGACAGCGTTACCGTGCTCTTCGATAAGATGGGCTTCAAGACGCTCGCGAACGGCGTGATCCGGGAACGGGAACTACTCAAGATTGATACCAGTCGGTGAGGCGCTGAGCACGATCGAGGACGCCGGGGCAGAGCCCAACGCAGGAAGTGACAACTGAATGGCGGGACTTTCTTGAGGCGTGCGTTGGCGCGGGACTTGCTGGTAACTGGCTAGAGATCTTCCCACGGCCAATCTGGGCCGGATGACGCCAGTCGTGCGGCACCTCAGCACGGCAGTGCAGGCATTCTTGCCGAAGGAAATAAGGAGAAATGGGCACTATGCAAGACGATCTGGTTCGTTCTCCGGGTGGTGTTGATGAAGAGAAACTGAAAGAAATCGCCCGCAGAAGTCCTGTCAAAGCAAAGGGGCGCGAGCAGACCTACGAGGAGATCGAGCAACTCCCCGAGAAGCACCTCCGCCCGACCGACATCGTGGAAGAGGCCTCGATTGAGTCGTTCCCCGCGAGCGACTCCCCGTCCTGGACGCCGACGAGCGCTGTTGGCCAGCCGGAAGACCAACAAGAGGAAGCGGGCGAATCGCGTGAGAGTTGAGCGGAGACGTGGGCCAACTGCCTCGAGGACGTGCGGCCGCGAGAAACACGTCCGCCGAGTCTAGCAATATACTTGAAAGGAAGAGGGCCAGTGACCGATCGAAAGAAGACCGACAAACAACCTCTGCGTGAGAGTGACAGCGCGGAAGCAATCATCCAGGGCGAGACGTCACCAGATATCCAGGGCAATCCGCCAGACCCCGGCCGCACTGCAGGACAGGCTGAAGGCACCAAAGAGGATGTCGAGCGAGCCTTGCAGGGTCGGAAGGGCGGAGGCCAGCTTGAAAAGTCTCCGCGCGATCCCGGCAGGACGCCGGGCCAGGCGGAGGGTACTGAGGAAGACGTCGAAAAGGCGCTACGCCAGCGACACGAAGAAGAAGCACGCGAAGTCTTCTAGAGCGCCAGTCAGACTTCCGAAGTCTTCCGAGATTTCGGAAGTCTGACTGGCGCTCCCGCCGATTCCTTGCCCTGTGTTCCAGGTTGCTGACAGGGTGATCCGCGGCCGCCGTATCGCTCGTGGGTTGATGACGCTCGGGTCTCACTATCCCTCGCTCGGCATTCGCCGGCTCAGGAAATAATTGCCCCTGGGGGCGGGGTGGAGCCGCCCGAAGGCTTCTCTTGTAACCCTTGCCTCCTATTCCTGCTTCTCATTGTTGGTACACCACTTGCTTAATCAAGGTCTGGACTGGAAGAAAGCACGGGATCGGTACGAACACGGTCGCCCAGGTGCCACGATCCCACGACCACTCGAGCGTAGCCCGAACCACCGAAACGCTCACCAGCCGATTCCTCTCCTCTCCCCTATCCGCCAGCGGTCCTGCGGGCGATATCCCGAGACGTTTCCCTTGCTGACGAGGATAGGTTTCAGATGGTCAAGAGCGGCTTGCTTTTCAACGGGAAAGCTGGCACCTGGAGGTGGTTCTTTGACTGTTCCGAACGGGCAGTTCAAGCGAGTTGCTGAGGCGGTTGCAGGGAGGACGACCGAGCTTTTACGCGCAGCCATCTTTGTGACCGACGATCATGGGATCGTGACCGCGAGCAGTGAGGACGGCTGTGTGGGCCTCCCCTTCGCGCTGCTCGGGCATGAACCAGAGAACTGCCTGCGGATTCCCCTGCACATCGATGGGCATAACAGTGAGGTCATCATCGCCGAACCAACGAACAACGGCGAGATGGTTCCTCCTCGCCTGGTGCAGGGGCTCGTGGAATTAGTCATCAAGCAGGCCGCGGTCGTCGATCGGCTCACCAACCAACACGAGCTGAAGAACAAGTTCATCCACGATCTGCTCTGCGGCTCGATCGACGATGAGGCGACCATTCTTCGCGAGGCCCAGATCCTGGGGATGGATCTGACGCCGCCCCGGGCGGTGATCCTGATCGACGCCGCCGACTACATTCTGATGTCAAACGGTTCGGGCCGGTACGAGGTCGGCGAGGCGCAGATCCAACGGCGGGCGCAACTTGTGATTGCCAGTGTCGTTGGCTTCTTTAAGCTGCCCAGTGATACGATCTGCGCGTACATCGGTGATGGCGAACTGGCGGTTCTCAAGGCGAGTGATACGAAGAACCTCTTCGCCTGGGTCGATCATGAGGACGAGCAGGTCCATTCGAGCCAGTCGTGGGCCAATCTCACGGCTCTCAAGCGTGCTGGTGGGGCGCTGTTGGCTCGTCTTCGCAGCGACACCCGTGCCGGGATCAGCGTCGGGATTGGTCGTTACCATCCGGGGATTCGCGGGCTGGCGCTCTCGTACCAGGATGCTCGCGCGGCCTTATCGCTCGGCCGGCGCCTCCACGGCCAGAACGGCGTACACTGTCTCGATGGGCTGGGGATCGCAGCTTTTGTCGGCGTCTCCGACGAGTGCACGAAGATTGACCTGGCGACGTACCTGCTCGGCCCACTCGACCAGGAGCCCGAGCTGCTCGAAACCCTCGATATCTTCTTCGTAGAGGATTGCTGCCCGTCGTCAACGGCGCACCAACTCTCGATTCACCGAAATACCCTCGGCTACCGGCTCGACAAGATTACCTCTCTAATCGGGCTCGATCCGCGCCGCTTCGACGATGCGGTGCAGATCCGTCTTGCCCTCCTTCTTCGCTCTCTGCGGAGAGATCCCTCGCAACTGTGCAAATGCCCAATCCCAGAGCGCCACGAGAAGAGGTACGTTGGGCAAATGCCTGATGCCCCTGTCCGTCAGATCGCCTAGCATATCCTTACGACGTTTGAATGGAACAATGTGTTGCCGCCCATGGGTGCGGACCTTTTGGGTCGTGGGCGGTACTCGAGAGGGGAGCGCGCTGTGACGCAGCGAGAATTTGTGGCCATGGGGCAGGCGGATTTCCTGCTCTCGCCGGAGGCACCCTATCACGATGCCGCGCTCGCCGCCCTGACCGGCCGGCGAGGGACGTTGAGTTCGGCGTTGGAACAGCTTGCGACGCGGGCGGTGGTGCTGGCCGGGGTCGCGGCGCGGCTCGTCGAGACCCTGCGAACGGGGCACAAGGTG
>DOUV01000787.1 GCA_003520455.1 Chloroflexota bacterium
CAATCCTTCAGCCCTGGAGAGGCCCCATGCAAGCTCGTTCCACCCTCGCCCTGATTCTCTTGATCCTCACCCTGCTCATGACAGCCTGCGCCGGTCAGACGGCACCCCAGGCCGCATCGAAGGGCCGGCCGGCCGAGGCGCCGGCTCAACAACCGCCGGCGCCTGCCGGTGAAGCCGATGCGCTCGGTAGTGAGAATCCGGCGCTCGCCCAGGCGAGCATCGAGCGCAAGATCATTCGCGATGTCAGCCTCTCGCTGCGCGTCAAGGACACGGCGGCCGCGGCGGACCAGATCGCGGTCATCGCGGCGGCCGCCGGCGGCTACGTCTCCAGCACCAATCTCCACGAAGGAAGCGACCGCCAGCTTCAAGGGACCATCACGATCCGGGTGGATGCCACGAGGCTGGATGATGCTATCAAGCAAATCAAGGCCTTGAGCATGGAGGTTCTGGCCGAGCAGAGCAACACCCATGATGTGACCGAGGAATACGTGGACTTGCAGGCACGGCTCGAGAATCTCCAACGCACCGAGAAGGAGCTTCAGGCCCTCCTGACTGAAATTCGTCAAAATACCAGGAGGGCTGAGGATGTTCTGGCCGTCTACCGCGAGCTCACCCAGATTCGTGGCGAGATCGAGCAGGTCCAGGGACGCATCAACTACCTCGACAATCTTGCCAACCTGGCCACGGTGACAATCACGCTCTCCCCACCGGAGGCCATCGTCCAGGATCCGAGCTGGAGCCCGAGTGGTACCGCTCAGCGCGCCGTGAGTACACTCATCAGCGGCCTCCAGGGCATCATCAGCGCCGCAATCTTCCTCGTCATTGCCGCCCTGCCGCTCCTGGTGATCATGCTGCTGCCGCTCCTGCTTCTCGTCTGGCTGATCCGGCGCTGGCGGAGCGGGCGCGTTCTCCGTCCCGCCGAATGATAGACCTCTTCCCACGTGCGGCGCCCTCCCGAGGGAGGGCGCCGCACTTTTGGGGACGATACAGCGATCCTGGAAGACGCAGGCGGTCGTTCACGTCTGTGGAACCGAGCGGTCGGGCGGAGTGCCAACCTCTTCTTGATAGAGTCGTAAGGCGTCCAGAATCTCCGCGTTGAGGCGTGCGCTCTCGCGCGCCTGGCGTTCCTCGGCCATCCTCTGAATGTGACGGAAGATTTCGGACTGGATCCCCGGGGGGTTTTTGACGAACTTAAAATCCAGGCGCCCCTCGGCCCCGGCCGTCTGGATAACCACGTTGCCAACATTCAAAAGCATGAACAGCGGGTTGGGGATCTCGTAGCGCACGTCCTGGATTTGATCCAGTGAGGCCTGTTTGACTGTTTTGCTCAGGGCGAGCGGCCGGCGCTCCTCGTCTACCACAGCCGTGGGACTGAGGATGTAGATGTCATTGTGCCAGTCCTCGTACTCCCACAGGAGCCACCCGACGGCCGCCATTCCAGCAATCGCGAAGAACAGAATGATAAGAAAGGTTGCCACTGTCGACAATGGAGGCAGCATCACCCCCAGCGCAATCGCCGAGAAGAATATCACGATCGTGAACAGCCAGGGACGGAGCGTTTGGCCCAGGAGCACGATCCAATGCTTGCGCCAGATGATGGTTTCGCCCTGCTCCTCGCGCGTCCTCGGAATGAAATAGCGCATACCCTGGGTCGCAAGTGCCTCGGAGATCCGCCTGGGGCGCCTGGCATTCTTCTGCACGCCACCATCTTGCTTAGCCGGTGGTGGGCTGGTTGGCTCGAGTCCCAACGCTTTGCGCAACTCGCGTCGTTTCTGACTCTCACTCGCGCGGCGGACGGCCTCACGAGCCTTATCGCGCTCCTGGAGGATGCGGGCCGCGACGACATCGTTATCGGGAACGGCTCGAAAGAGGATCGCTCCAGTCTGAGCCGCAGTCTCGATAACGAGATCGCCGTAGTTCAACGCTGCAGCGAGCGGGTTTCTCCGGAACGCATTGACGTTTTGAACTTTCAGGATCGGAGCCTCGCGACGCTCCTCGAAGATGAGGACGACGCGTTCGAGGTTGATGACGCGCTGGTCGGTCACGATGTAGAGATCGTTCCACCAGTCGATCCCCTCCCACAACGCCCACATTGTCAGAGGGATCAGTCCGATAGCCCAGACAGTGAGGATGATGGTCTCCCAGCGCACACTTTGACGCGCCACAACAAAGAGGGCGATCACGGCCATAACTGTCCAAACCAGGCCGACGCCGACGGGCCACAGCAGGCGACGGAGCAACTCGATGGGATGGCGGCGCGCCCAGTAGATCACTACCTCATTCTCGTACTGTCCGGGAAAGGTTGGCGGCGGGGCGCGCCGCTCGGGGGTCGACTGGTCCAGGATCTTCTCGATCTCTGGAAATGCGTCGAGGAGCTCGAAAAACGCCGCTGCCGGGATAGCGATGACTTCGCTCGGCAGGGCCGCCCGAACGGCGAACTGCCGCGGTGTGTCCTCGCGGAGCGCAATATCGCCGAAGAAATCCTGAGGGTAGAGATATTGCCGCCGACGCTCGCCCCGCTCAGTCGGCTCCAACACTTCGAGCTGGCCGTTGGTCACGAGGTAGAAATGAGTGGGTGAATCACCGGCGAGGTAGACGTACTCGCCCGGTTTGAATTGCTGGAGTTCAGTGGAGCGAGCCAACCGCGCCAGGTCCTCGTCGGAGAGCGGGTCCAGGAGCGACTCGTCATAGAGTTTACCGAGTACTGCGTCCATTCAACCTCCTACAGACCGGTTCGTCGTGGGACCAGTAGATTGATTATAGGAAACCACGCCCGCAATCACAAGGTTCCATCGTCGGTCAAGGGGCCGCACTTGCCCAGGCGGGTTGCCCCCGGCGCCTCCAGGAGCGCGGATCGGAGGCACCGGGCCCTTCGCGCGGCCCGGCGGCTCAAGGTGGCAGATGCACCCACCTTTTCCTCGCGACTGTTGAGCGGCCCTGTCGGCGGGCGTCGCGGGCTGTTCAGTCTTAAGGCCCGCAGGGCAATATTTGAGTAAAGACTCATATGTCGTTATAATAAACCGCTCACATTGGAGTCGTGCGCGCGGATCAGGTGCGACGCACTTCGGGAAGTGCGTCGCACCCCCGCCTCGGTCCCAGCGCACCGTATCCCAACAAGAGCGTATACATAGCCCGAACAAGGGAGATAGTCGCAGGTTCAGGAGCGGCGCACTCTGGCAGTGGGTCGTTCCTTGCTGCATAGGGAGACAATTGAGATGAGCGAGACGATGGAGCTGATTCAGCGGTTGTCGAACGAGCGTCAGCGACTCTGGCTCCTGGCCGGCCAAGGCAAGGCCACCCCAGCCGACCGGCGCCGCATCGAGGAATTGACTCGCGAGCTCTACAACCTGTGGGATAGCCACCGGCGCGAGATCGCGGCGCGCCGTATGCCGCGAGAGGCTGGCGCCCCCAACATCATCGATTTCCCGGCGGTCGCGCAGCCGGCGCAAATACCAACGCCTGCGCGGAAGCTCCGCCGCGCGGCTTAGTTTGTCGTGATGCACCCACTGCGCCCCCAACAAGGAACCTTGTTGGGGGCGCGGCACCTTTTTGGGTACCCTTCAGCGCTCCTCGCCGTTCCCACCCCGCCTTTTAGTAGACAAAGTGCCTAAGCGCGAGGTTTCGGATTTTGTGGAGAACAGCTCTCACAAAACCACTGCCTTCCCCCTTATACTTGCCGGTAATGGCACTGCGGCCACTCTCGCTGGCTGTATGTGTCACTCTTTTTGCAATCCGGCGAAGGGCTGCCGACTTCATCGGGATCCACGCCGAACGCCGCGGGTGAGAGCGCGTCGCTGGCAGAAGGAGAGGTGTGATGAATGCGATCAATGGAGCCGATACCGCCTGGGTCCTGATCTCAGCCGCGCTGGTCATGCTGATGACGCCAGGGCTGGCGCTATTTTACGGCGGACTCGTGCGGCAGAAGAACGCTCTCTCGACGCTGATGCACAGTTTCTTCATGCTGGGGTTGATCAGTGTGCAGTGGGTGCTGTGGGGCTACACCCTGGCATTCGGCCCCGACAAGGGTGGGGTGATCGGCGGGCTTGAATGGCTGGGATTGACCGGTGTCGGGGCTGAGCCGAACCCGACCTACGCCGCGACGATCCCGCACCAGGCCTTCATGGTCTACCAGATGATGTTCGCGATCATCACCCCAGCCCTGATTTCAGGTGCCTTCGCCGAGCGCAAACGCTTCAAGTCGTTCGCGATCTTCTCCTTGCTGTGGGCGACACTGGTTTATGACCCGGTGGCCCACTGGGTGTGGGCTGACGGCGGCTGGCTCCGCAGTCTGGGCGCGTTGGATTTCGCCGGGGGCACCGTCGTGCACGTCACCTCAGGCGTCTCGGCGCTGATCTGTGCGGTGGTGCTCGGCCAGCGCCTGGGCTACGGCAAGGAACCGATGGAACCGCACAACGCGACCATGACGGTACTCGGAGCGGGACTGCTCTGGTTTGGCTGGTTTGGTTTCAACGCCGGCAGCGCGCTTGGAGCGGGCCCACTCGCGGTCAACGCTTTCGTAACCACGAACACGGCGGCCGCAATGGCGGCCCTCACCTGGCTGACCGCGAGTTGGGTGCGCAACGAGCGGCCGAGCGTCCTCGGCGCCACGGCGGGGGCTGTGGCGGGGCTGGTCGGGATCACGCCAGCCGCCGGGTTCGTGACGCCGATCGCCGCACTTTTGATCGGCTTTCTAGCCGGGCT
>DOUV01000229.1 GCA_003520455.1 Chloroflexota bacterium
CTGGACCGGCTCGGCAAGATGGCCCGCGGCCACGGCAACGGTTGGGGCAGTGACAAGACGGCGATGCACCAGGGCTATCCGACCATCAACCTCAACCTGGCCCTGTTGGCCCCGCTTGTGCGCCCTCACCTCAGCGTGCTGGATGGCTTCATCGCGATGGAGGGTGCCGGACCGGTGAATGGCGAGCCGGTGCCCTGGGGAATCGCCGTGGCCGGGACCGACTCGCTCGCAGTGGACATCTTGACAGCCCGCCTGATGGGGTTCGGCCTCAACGAAGTAGGCTACCTGCACTACTGCGCCACACTCGGACTGGGCTGCGCCGATCTGGCCCGGGTTGAAGTGGTGGGCAACATCGCGCAAGAAGCCGTGGCGCGCGCCTTCAAGCCTCACCCGCGCCACGAGGAGCAACGCCGCTGGCAGCGGGCTGGAGCCCTGGAATTTCTCCGGCGGACTCTTCCCACCGCCCCAACGCCCGCCCCAGAGGTCTCTGCTTCGTGATCCCGCGAACAACGCGCGGGCTCGCGCTCCACGCACTCCGCACGCTGTTTCCGCTCGATGGCTCGCTCCCTGATGGGCACAGCCTGCCGCCGGACGTCGTCGTATTGGTCCCCACGCTGCGCTGCAACCTGCGCTGCCCCTACTGCTTCCAACGGAATGAAAACGGGCTCGCCTGGCATCCCCAGCACGAGCCTGAAGCCCGAGCTACTTGCCCCCCAGATCCACCGACCGACGGTAGGCGGCCCAGACAGCGTCGGCCAGCACGGTGCGCAGGCCGCCACGCTCGGCCTCGTAGAGCGCGGCGGCGCTGGTCCCGCCGGGACTGGTAACGGCGTTGCGCAGCTCGGCCGGGTGTTTGCCGGAGCGCAACGCATAGCGCACCGAACCGAGCATGGTTTGCATCACCAGCCGCTCGGCGATCCAACGCGGGAAGCCCATATGCACCCCGGCGTCGATCAGGGCCTCCATCAGCAAAAAGAAGTAGGCCGGCCCCGTACCGCTAAGGGCCGTCGCCATGTCGAGGTAGTGCTCCTCCTCGACGAAGATCTCGTCACCAAGCGCGCCGAGAATCAGGCGCGCTCGTTCCCGCTGCTTGGCCGTGACCTCGCGTGTCGCCGTCCAGACCGTGATCCCCTCGCCGATCTGAGCGGGTGTGTTGGGCATCGAGCGCACGATGGCCGGATGGTCCAGCGCCTCGGCGAAGCGGTGGATGGGGGCGCCGGCCACGATCGAGATCACCAGGGTCTCGGGGCGAATCGCCGGGCGCACCTGGGGCAGCACCTTGGGCAGTGTCTGCGGCTTGACCGAGAAGATCACAATGTCTGCTACCGCCGCCGCTGCCTGATTGTCATCCGTGGCCCGGACATGCCAGCCGTGTTCGAGTTGGCGGCGGCGCTCCTCGCGTGGCGCCGTGGCAATGACCTGGTTTGGCGCCAGCAGTTCGCGGCGCAGCAGCCCTCCAATCATGGCGTCGGCCATCTGGCCGGCGCCGATAAAGGCGAGTGTTTGATCCTGGAGCACAGCTTTCCCTCTTCCCCAGCTTGTAAACAGTAACGTGCTACCCGACATCTCCTAAAAGGAATCGCTCAAATTGGAGTAGCGTGCGCGGATCAGGTGCGACGCACTTCGGAAAGTGCGTCGCACCTCCGCTTCGGCCCAGCGCACGGTATTCCAGGTCGGACCGCCGTCGAAAATAATAGCATGAACGGCACACAACGCCAGTGCGGGTACCACAGCCGACGACGGAACCATCGCCCCCACAGGGGAACAGTTCGGGGCGGCGATCAGGCACACCGGAACGCGCGGCTAGAACATCGG
This sequence comes from Chloroflexota bacterium, assembly GCA_003520455.1. The sequence continues at coordinate 1,816 of DOUV01000229.1, forward strand.
TCAAGTAGTCGTTGCGCGGGTGAGAACGTGGTTCGTAGTAGGGGCGCACGGCCGTGCGCCCCGACGAACCTGAAAGCACCTTCACAAGGCGCTTTGCAATCGTCTCGGTGACTACTTGACCGGCGCTCTAGTCGCGGCGTGGACTTTTCAGGAGTATCCTCGCTCGAGTGGCAAGGCAACCGTTGAAGACCACCGGCCAGGCTTCAAAGCGGGCTGATCATCGTGGTAACCACTTTGCCGTTCCTTGGCCGGGGTGCCGGCTACTCTCTGGCTCCGGCAGGTCCATCCTTTCAGAACGGGGACGCGGTGTTCTGGCGGGCGATTCGCACTCCGGTTCCGATCGCAGCACGCGTCAGATTCCCACAAATGGAACAGGGCCGGTTATAATCAGCGGGTGGTTGGTCCCCGCGACGAACCGCCACATCAGGATCACGAACGGCTTTGGCGGCCGGACAGTGTTCAACAATGGACGCGGCACGGTCTACCATGAGGGAGTCGATTATGGGGCGTCGGCCGGCACGGCGATTCGAGCAGCAGCCCCTGGAACGGCCCTGCTGGCGGAATCTCTGACGGTGCGGGGCAACACTGTCTTCCTGGACCATGGGGCCGGCGTCCTGAGCGGCTACTTCCACATGAGCCAGATCGATGTCAAGCCCGGTGACACAGTGCAGGCGGGGGATATCATCGGCAAGGTCGGCGCGACCGGCCTCGCGAGCGGTCCCCACCTCCACTGGGAAGTCCGGGTCAACGGGCGTTGGGTCAATCCCAGGCCCTGGCTCCAGCGCCGCTTCCCATAAACGGCGGACCACGCCCGCAGCACTGCCTCAACGCGGTATCGCGTTGCGGTGTCCAGGAGCACGAGTAGCACGTAGCAGACCCACCCGTTCCGCTCGTCGCTCTTGCCGTCGTGATAGCTGAACCAGCGGTGATCGGCGGGTGCCGATCACACCGCGAAGTGGCGAGGGGCCTCGCCCGCACCACGTGCCTGGCCCCGGCCGCTCGTGCTGGCCGGTTGGAAGAAGCTGTCGGCCGAGGCACCGAAGACCGCACCGCCGGAGCATGAGGGGGCAATTCTCACCGGTGGCACCGAAGCGGCGAGAGGCTGCCGGTCGTCGAGGCGGACAACCGGAAGAGCGAGAACAGGTTATCAGTCCAAGAACGAGAATAGCACCTGTTTTTGCATCTATAGGGTAGAACATTTGACTCTGGAAACAAGTCGCGGTTTGTTGTAGACTACGCTGGTCAACAGGATCGTTCAACCATATTCTCCTGTAGCTCCCGATTCGTACCTCGTCGCACTCTCATCGAAGTCTATTCCATCCAGGTCAGCCCGAATCGGCTGCTTTCGACTTTGTCCTCCCTCATTCGAGGGCTATTCTCACAGTTTTTTTGAGATCGCGAGGTTACCAACCATTCGTCTACCTGCGTCGCTTGCTACAGAACTGCAAGGTGCACAACGACGGTGCGTTCACCGTTGTCTGGTACGCTCATCTCCTCCGCAATCAACCTCATTCTTCCCAAAAAGGATTCGCTCACATTGGAATATAGTGTGCTGGGCGGGCGAGGGCAGTGCCCTCACCTACCCCTTACACGATCCGAATAAGAGCGAAAGGATTTGGATCAGTTCTCGTCCAGCGAGCACCGGATACCGGGCACGTGATACCGAAGACTCGCCGGAGCGGCAGGGCACGCTCGTGGATGGTGACCTCGAGATCGAATCTGCGCCGGGGCATGGGATCGCAGTGGATGCGCAACGTGCCCTTGATGCGCCCTCGAATAGGGCGCACCGGGCGAAGGGAGCGATTCACCATGACGCCGATTCGCGTTCTCCTGGTTGATGATCACACCCTCTTCCGGGCCGGGATTCGGGTGCTGCTTCAAGACCAGGTCGACATCGAGGTTGTCGCCGAAACCGGCGATCCTCTCGCGGCGCTCCAGTTGATCGAGACGCACCGGCCCGACGTCGTCCTGATGGATATCTCGATGCCGGGACTGAGTGGGCTGGAGGCGACGGTCCAGGTGGTACACGCATTTCCGCATGTCCGCGTCATTATTCTCTCGATGTACCCCGACGAAGAATATGTCTCCCATGCGCTCCACGCGGGGGCGGCCGGTTACCTGCTCAAAGAGGCAGCGGTCGCCGAACTCGGAATCGCTGTGAGGGCGGCCGCCCGCGGCGAAACCTATCTCAGTCCGCAGGTCTCCACGCAGGTCGTCATCGAGTACAAGCAGCGAGCCAGATCGATCAAGCGCCTGACACCCCGCCAACGCGAAATTCTGCGACTCATCGCTAAAGGCTATAGCTCGACCCAAATCGCTGAGGCCCTGTTCCTGAGCGTGAAAACTGTGGAGAGCCACCGCACTGAGTTGATGAAGCGCCTCGCCATTCATGACATCGCCGGCCTCGTGCGTTACGCCATTCGAGTCGGGCTGGTGACACCCGACGAATAGCCACCTCCCCTCCGTCCCACTTGCCGCCGGGAAGGAGTCCCCACATCCGGTTCACTCGCCTCCCGCCCTCTTCCTTCACAATTAAGGTCTTTCCTGCACACAGTTCGGGTCTTTCCCGGATAGTCTCCGCGCCCGGTTTGACGTAGCTTATCTCGTGGACAGGGACGATAATACACTTCTCACTGTAGCCAGCGATTGTCGCTGTCGAGCGAGCGAAGCCTGATCACCAGCGCTGGATCGGGGTGCGCTCGCCCCCTGGAACGTCGGTCAAGTAGTTGCGCCACCCAGCGGGATTCGCTCGTAGTAGGCGCTCCAGCCCGCCGGCGACCGCTATAGCGGTTACTTCGAATCTGGCAGCGCCGCCCACCTGGGTAACCTCGCTCCCCCTTTCCGACTACTTGGCCGATGCTCCAGGCACGGCCGTGGAGCACGCGGCCCAGAGCACTCCCCTCACCGAAGCCAGGCTTGGGCCTGAGTTGGTTGCGGCAATGGCGCTGATCAAGAGAGGCCCGACCCGCAATCGAAGTGCTGCGATTCGCCCGCGGCCGCCGAGGCCCTCGTACACCCCTCTCATCGCACTCACAGCCAGCGGCAACGACCTCATCCGGGTGAACGGTTGTGCTTCTGGTGCCAGCGCTGTCTCCCCCACTCTTTCGGGCTCTGCCCACTCAACGTGTCTACTTGAAGCGTGGGGAAGAGCGATCTGTACTACTATTCCGCGTTGCGAACGGGGCCCCATGCTGCCAGGCACGATCACGCGACGGCGTTCCCGCTGAAAGGAGCCACCTCTCATGGCAGGCACCCGGCGACTCCTGATCGTCGATGACGAGGAACAGATCACTCAACTGTTCACAGTGTTCCTCCGGGGTGAGGGCTACGGCGTCGAAGGGTTTACCGATCCCCGGGTCGCTCTCAACCGGCTGGAGGTCGGATCGGTCCCAGATCTCATAATCCTTGATTTGATGATGCCGCTTCTCAGCGGGTGGGACCTGCTCGATAGTGTGCGGGCACATCCCCGGACCGCCGAAACGCCTGTCATCCTCCTCACAGCCGCTCCCCAGTGGGCGCAGACTGAAATCCCATTGCGGAGTCTCAACCATTGCATCCTTCTTGGGAAGCCAATCGCGCTACGGGACCTCCTGAAACACATCGAGACAATGCTCCCTCCGCGGCTCGATCAGCACCCGCCTCGTGGAACTGCGTGCTACCTCAGAGGCTATCTTCTGGAATGAGCCGCCTCTTGAACAGGGAAGTGGCGCGTCTACTCTCGAAGCGACCTCATGGTCTATGCCTTACCGCGGCTCGCCGTCGTTGATCAGGTCGATGCCGCTCTGCATCGCCGCGCGGGGATCTCCATCCGTCGCGGTCTCCCCGAGAGAGGCACCACTACACCAGCTCCCGACTGGACGCCCCTGTCCGCCGCCCAGTTGGGAGCTGGAGGCAATCCGTCGCTTCACGTTCCCATGAACGGTGCGCACCCTGGCCCAGAACTTCCTGCCCTCCTTGCTTCGATGTGCCCAGTCCCGCCATTGTAGAGTTCATCCCGTACGATTCCTCCACGGAACCGGGATCCACTTGCGTACTTCCATCCAGAAGGTGCTAACCAGAGCGCTGCCAATGGCGAGGGCCCAATCCGGGCCACTGAGCGCCGCCGTCTTCACCAGCGCTCGCGCTGGGGGCACGAGGGTCACAAGCGCGACAAAGGCCAGGGCTGCCGCCGCCCAGAAATTGATCAGCCGGTTGCTCAAGAGACCATGCCGCAGCAACGGCTCGCGTTCGGTCCGCATGTTCATCGCGAGGAACACGTGACCGATAAACCAGGTGACGAACGCGACAGTTTGGGCGTGCACGAGCTCCCGCCCGGTGTACCACGTGACCAGATAGGCCAGGCTCACGCCCGCGAAGAGACTCAGGCCCCCCGTCATGATCCGCGTCACCATCGCACGATCCAGAAAGGGTTGTTGCGGATCACGCGGCGGGCGGCGCATCAGGTCACCCTCGGAGGGTTCAATAATGAAGGCGGCGGAGGCCGCAAGGTCCATGAACAGCTCCATCAGGATGATTTGGATGGGCGCGAACGGGACCGGGACGGCCAGAAGCACCGGAATCAGCGTCGACAGGACCAGACCCACTTTAACTGCCAGGTAGTAGGCGACGGCTTTCTGGAGATTCTCGAAGAGGACGCGCCCCTCCTCGATGGCCGTGATGATGGTCGCATAATTGTCATCCGCCAGGACCATGTCAGCGGCCTCGCGCGCCACGTCGGTGCCGGTCTCGCCCATCGCCACGCCGATGTCGGCGGCGGCCAGCGCGGGTGCGTCGTTGACGCCGTCGCCCGTCACG
>DOUV01000520.1 GCA_003520455.1 Chloroflexota bacterium
AACTTGTGGGTAATAGATAGAACAATTTACCCTTGACAGGGTACTGGTACAGCGTGAAAGCGTAGCCATGTAAAGGAAGATGAGGAGCGGCTTTGGACATGGCTGCTCGCTTCTTGCAACCTGAACGAAGGAGCCCATCGTGGCAGATCTCGGTCATCTCAGTTTGATGGTTGGCCTGGCGCTGGCGGTCTACGCGACGCTGGCGCTGTTCTTCGGCGCCCGGCGGCGCTTACCCGAGCTCATTGCCAGTGGCCGCAACGCGGTCTGGGGCGCCCTGGCCACTACGGCCTTCGCCTTCGTTGCCCTTGAGTACCTGATGGTACGCCCGGATTTTAGTGTGGCTTATGTGGCGAGCCATACCAGCATCGGCCAGCCGCTGTTCTATACCATTACCGGTATCTGGGGAGGACAGGAGGGTTCGCTGCTGTTCTGGGCGTTTGTTCTCTGCATCTATACCGCGGCCGTCATGTACTTCCACCGGGACGATTTCCCCGACATGATGCCCTACGTGGTCGGGGTCATGACGTTCGTGCTCACCTTTTTCCTGCTGGTCCTCAATTTCGAGGCGCTGCCGTTTCGGCGGCTGGGCTTCATCCCGCCCGATGGCCAGGGGCTAAACCCGCTGCTCCAGAACCCGAGCATGATTCTGCACCCTCCGATGCTCTACAGCGGCTTCGTGGGGTTCACGGCCCCCTTTGCCTTCGCGATGGCCGCCCTCTTGAGCGGCCGCACGGGGGCTTCGTGGGTCCGTCTCTCACGGCGCTGGACACTGGTAGCCTGGATGTTCCTGAGCATAGGCATCCTCCTCGGAGCGAACTGGGCCTATAATGAGCTCGGCTGGGGTGGCTACTGGGCCTGGGACCCGGTCGAGAATGCCTCGTTGATGCCCTGGCTGGTGGGCACCGCCTTCCTCCACTCGGTCATGGTCCAGGAGCACCGCGGGATGCTCAAGGTCTGGAACGTGGTGCTGATCATCCTGACCTTCGCGCTTAGCATCTTCGGTACCTTCCTGACACGCTCCGGCGTGATCGAGTCAATTCACGCCTTTGCGGTCAGCAATATCGGCACCTACTTCCTCAGCTTTATCGGCCTCGTGGTGTTGGGGTCGCTCTTCCTCCTCTTCGAGCGCCTCGATCAACTCAAGGCCGACAACGAACTGGACTCGCTGGTCTCACGTGAGTCGGCCTTCCTGCTGAATAACATCGTCTTTCTGGGTCTTTGGTTCGCCATCTTCTGGGGCACGATCTACCCGATCGTCAGCGAGGGGCTGACCGGGACCAAGATCTTCGTCGGCCCGCCCTACTTCAACCAGGTTGCCGGGCCGATCATCCTGCTGATGCTGGCCCTGATGGGGGTGGCACCCCTGCTTCCCTGGCGGCGGGCCTCGCGCCAGCACCTGCTGCGCAATCTGGTGCCGCCCCTCGTCGTGGCGCTGGTGGTGGTGGCGGGCCTGGTGCTGGCGGGGTATCAGAAGTTCTGGGTGCTGGTGGCTCTTGGCATCGCGGCCTTCGTCGCGGCCGGCCACGTGATGGAGTTCTGGCGCGGCGTCCGGGCGCAGAGGCAGCGTGCCCACCAGAATCCCTTCACCGCGCTTAGCGAACTCATCGGTAGGAACCGCCGGCGCTATGGGGGCTACATCATCCACCTGGGCGTGGTCTTCATGGTCATCGGCATCGTCGGCTCGAATTTCTACAAGATTGAGAAGGATGTCACCGTCAAGCCGGGGGAGAGCTTCACGATCGGTACCTACCAGGTCGAGACGTTGCCGTTGCGGGGTGCCCAAAACGCTATCAAGCAGTCCGTCATTGCACCGGTGCAACTCAGCCGCAACGGTACGTCGCTGGGCGAGCTCAATCCAGGGATTGACTTCCACTTCAAGGTGCCCGGCGGCCAGCGCGAGACCGAGGTTGCCGTTCGCAGTACACCGGTCGAGGACTTCTACATCGTGTTGGCCGGGGTGAATGACGACAACACGGTGACATTCAAGATTTTCATCAACCCGCTCGTCTTCTGGCTGTGGGTCGGTGGGGTGATCCTGGTCGCAGGGACCTGGGTGGCCTTTTGGCCCGACCCGCGCGAGGAGCGGATTCTGGAACGAGTCCGCGCTCGCGAGTTGGCGCTGGCGAGTTAGGACCTTGGGCGGGACGGTGCTGCGTGCCGTTCCGTATTTGCAGGCATTATGACCCTCCCGTTGATTGCTGGATTGTTCCTGGCTGCAGGACTGTTCGTTTTCGTTCTGCGCCCCTTGCTGCTGGCGCGCCGCGAGCGGGCCGCGCTGCTCACAGGCAGTTCTGACGAGACGCTCGAGAATCTTCTGTTTGAACGTGAGGCCACGCTCGCGGCCATCAAAGACCTCCAGTTCGACCATGCGATGGGGAAGCTCAGCGATGCCGACTTCCAGGAGCTTGATACGCGCTACCGGCATCGTGCCGTCGAAATTCTCCAGAAGTTAGATGCACTGGGAGTTGCGGCGGATGACCGTGAAGAGAGTCTCGAGGTGGCTCTTGACCATTGGATCGAAGAGGCGGTGGCGGCAGCCCGGAGTGCGGCCCAGGCCCAGCCTGCCCAGACGCTAGCGGTCCCGGCTCGCTTTTGCACCCAGTGTGGTCACCCGGCCGGCGCGGCCGATCGCTTCTGCGCGAATTGCGGCACGCCACTGCGGATCGAGACTCCGGCGGTCCCGTGAAGTCCGTTTCGAGTGTTCCCACCATGACTCCGTCCTAGCCAGCAGCGACAGTGATCCAGCTTCAGAACCTTACCAAGACATTTGGGCCCCAGCGCGCTCTGCGTGGCGTCTCACTGGAGGTCGCCGAGGGCGAGTTCCTGACCCTCTTTGGGCCGAACGGTGCCGGCAAGACGACCCTCCTCAAGATTCTGGCGACGTTGATGCGGCCCACGGCCGGCCGCGTTCTGGTCCAAGGCCACGAGCTGAACGCGGCGTGGACTGAGATCCGGCGCTATATCGGTTTCGTCGCTCATCAGTCCTTTCTTTACCCCGATCTCACCGCCGGAGAGAACCTGCGTTTCTATGGTCGTCTCTACGATCTGCCCGACGACTCAGAGAGGGCTCGCGAGGTCGTCGAGTGGGTGGGGCTGACGCCTCGATTTTATGACCCGGTCCGGACGTACTCGCGCGGCATGCTCCAGCGGCTGGCGATTGCCCGCGCGCTGCTGCACGATCCGCTCATCCTCTTGCTGGATGAGCCCCACACCGGCCTCGACGAGGCTGCAGCCGAGCGCCTGCACACGATTCTAGCCCGTATCTCGTCCCAGGGTCGCACGATCCTGATGGCGACCCACGACCTCCAGCGGGGTCTGGCCCTGGCGCACCGTGCCGTCATCATGCAAGCCGGTACGATCGTCTTCGAGGCGCGCCGGGCGGACCTCAGCGATGCCGAGTGGCGCGCGGTCTATCTGCGCCACGTCGGTGCGGTGTAAGCCGGGAGCGGTGCGTGCGGGGCTACCTTCGGAAGGCCTGGGCGATCATCTGGAAGGACCTGGTGGCCGAGTGGCGCTCGAAGGAAGCGCTCAGCGCTATGTTTGTCTTCGCCTTGATTGCGCTGATGATCTTCAACTTCGCGCTGGACCTCTCGCCGGTCGAGACGAAAGTGGTGGCGCCGGGGATTCTGTGGGTCGCCTTCATCTTCGCCGGTATTCTGGGCCTCAACCGGAGCTTCGCGCGCGAGAAGGATCAGGGTAATCTCGAGGGCCTGATGCTGGCGCCGGTGGACCGGAGCGCTATCTACGTCGGTAAGCTTCTGAGTACTCTCGTGTTCCTGTTCGCGATCGAGGCCGTGACGCTACCGCTCTTCGCGGCGCTCTTCAATGTCGTCCTGCCGGTGCTCCCACTGCTCGTGCCGCTGGTGCTCGGCTCGATCGGATTCGCCGTCGCGGGGACCATCTTTGCAGCGATGGCAGTGAACACGCGCCTGCGGGATGTGCTGTTGCCGCTGCTCTTGCTGCCGATTCTCGTCCCGGTGGTGATTGCTGCCGTCAAGGCCAGCAGCACCGTCGTGGAGGGGGGCGGCTTGCTGAGCGATGCTGGCCATTGGGTGGGTCTGCTGGTGGCCTTCGATGTCATTTTTCTGACGGTCTCACTGCTGCTCTTCGAGTACGTCCTGGAGGAGTAGCACCGAACAACAAGGATGCAGAGAATGCAGTGGAAACGGGTCAACTGTGTCTAGTGGGGTTGAAACGAAAGATAGGGGAGTTATGAGTGTATCAACCAACCGCCTGCGTGGTGCCAGGGCGGTGCCGGAAGGCGACACATTGAGGACAGTGGCGACCGTGCTGGGCTGGCTCTTGATTCCGGGCCTGGCTCTGGCGATGGGGATGGCTCTCTTCTATGCGCCGCCCGAGGCCACGATGGGCAATGTCTACCGGATCTTTTTCTTTCACATGCCCAGTGCCTTCGCTGCGTTTGCCGGGTTCTTCGTCACCTTCATTGCCAGCGTCGGGTATCTGCGCACGGGCAAGCGCTCGTGGGACATCTGGGCGCTTTCGGGCGCTGAGCTGGGGATTCTCTTCGCGATGATCGCCATCATCACCGGCTCGTTTTGGGCGCGGCCGGTCTGGAACACCTGGTGGACCTGGGATCCCCGCCTCACCACCACCACGATCATGTGGTTGACCTACATGGCCTACATCATGTTGCGGGGCGCGCTTGACGACCCCGAGCGCCGCGCACGCTACGCGGCTGTTATGGGCGTGATCGCGTTCATCAATGTGCCTCTCGTCTTTCTTAGCTCGCGCTGGTTCCGCACGATCCACCCGGTGCTCTTTGGCGGCGAGAATCCCGAGGCCAAGGGGAAAATTGCCTGGGAGCCGGCGATGATGCAGACGCTGATGATCTGTATGCTGGTGATTACAGTGCTCTTCACATACCTGCTGATCCGGCGGGTCTTGCTGGAGCGTTACCGGGACCGGGTGGAAGTCGCCAAACTGCGAGCGATGGAGGTTGGTTGAGATGTCAGAGATTGTCACTGCCAATCCCTTACCCTACCTCGTTGGAGGCTTCGGCGCCTTCTGGCTCCTGATCCTCGGCTACCTCTACTCTCTACGCCAGCGGCGGGCCGCCCTCGACCGCGAGCTCACCCTCCTGGATGAGGACATCTCGGGCTGACGTCGTTCCAGGCTTGTTTCGGCGCCCTCTTGTCAGGCGGCTCGAGTACAGGCGCGCCGGACGCTCGATGAAATTGCACCAGGGTGCGGGCGAAAGGCCAACCACGCCCGTATCCTTCTTTCTACGAACCGCCGGCCTGGCCCCCGCTCTCCTGGCCCTCTGTATCCCTGCGCTCCCGCCTGGTTGCCGCGCGCACCATGATGACCGTCGGTCCCACGACCACACGGTGTACCTCGACGTCGAAGGCATCAGAGGGTTCGCGCAGCAGAAATGCCGCCACCGGGCGAGCGTCGGACGCCAGGCGCGATCCCAAGAGTGTGGTGAGGCCTCCGCGGAGGCTCGGCGGACCTACGGCGCGCGGCGCGTCCGCCCAGAGCCAGCGACCGCCGGGACGCAAGACGCGGGCGAATTCGCGCCGCGTCGCAACGTGCGCGATGTAGGGAGCAGGGAAGGTGGTGACGAGCGTGCCAATCGTCGCATCGGCGAGGGGAAGGGCCATCCCGTCCGCTCGAACAAGCGGGATATCTACGCCGGCCGAGCCCACCGTGCGGCGGGTGTAGCGGATCATCGCCGGCGAGAGGTCGACTCCGATGGGCCGGTGGCCGGCAGCCGCCAGCGCGACG
>DOUV01000179.1 GCA_003520455.1 Chloroflexota bacterium
TGGTTGCACAAGAGTTACGCTAGTACCCGCGGCCGCGCGTGTTCCTCTGACTGCTACCGCCTTTGCCACGATAGGGCGGAACGGTGAGCTCAACCAGGCTCCCGTGGCCGACATGCTTCATTTCCATCATGCGCTCCAGTAGCCGCGGCTCCACCTCTTCAATCCGGTTGAGGGTGATAACGGTCGGCAGGCGCGCCATGTAGCGATAGTTGAAGAGCTGGTAGAGTTTCTCTTGGGCCCAGGGCGTCGCGCTCTGGGTGCCGAGGTCATCCAGCACCAGCAAGGGGGTGCGCCGGATCTGCTCGAAGCGTTTATCGTAGGAGACGGTGCTGGTGGGGCTGAAGGTCGCCCGCAGGTGATCGAGCAGGTCGGGCACGACGATGAAAATCGCCGGATGGCCCTCTTCCAGCTGCTGATTGGCGATGGCTGCGGCGAGGTGGGTCTTGCCCACCCCGAAATCGCCCACCAAGACCAACCAGCCGCTCGGCTCATGCGCGAACCGCTTGCAAAGCGCGACGCACTGCCGCAGCTTGTCGCGCTCCTCAGCCTTAAGCTCCAACGCCCGAAGGTCGAAGCGCGCGAAGGTCTGATCGCTCAGCAGGTGCAGACTCGAGAGATCGCTTTGCCCCTGGTCCACCCCACTCTGGCGAAAATCGGGGGCCAAAATGTGGACGACCCGGCTGATCGAGAGGTCCACCAGCCGCGAGCGGATGCGAATGTCGATCTCTTCGAGGACATGGTTGGTGGTGACAACGGTCGGGAGCTGGGCATTGTAGCGGTAGTTGAAAATCTGAAAGAGCTTCTCCATCGCCCACGGCGTCGCGGCCTGCGTGCCGAGATCGTCGAGGATCAGCAGCGCGGCGCTGCGAACCTGCTCGAAGCGCTCGTCGTAGGGAGTGGTGCTGGTAGGCGCGTAAGTGGCCCGCAGGTGGTCGAGGAGGTCGGGCACAACGACGAAGAGTGCCTGCCGCCCGCGTGTGATACTGTCGTTGGCGATTGCAGCGGCGAGGTGCGTCTTCCCACAGCCGTAGCCCCCCTGAAGCAGCAACCAGCCATCGGGGTCGGCGGCGTACTGCCGGCAGATGTGGTAGGCTGTCTGCAAATTCGCCTGGCGCTCGGGATTGAGGCCGTAACCCTCGGGGACGAACGTCTCGAAGGTCAAGCGTGAGAGCATCCCCAGATTCGAGATGCGGCGCAACTCCAGCTCGCGGCGGCGTTGCAGTTCGGCCCGCTTACAATCACACGGAATCGCGCGGCCAAACTGCGGGTGTCCGGGCGGCAGGTCGCGCCGCAAGAAGCCGGCCCCCTTGCATTTCGGGCAGACCGGCTCGGGCCTGGGCCGCGACTCATTCCAGTTCGTCGCGGAAGCGGCGGCGCGTGCGGTCCGCAAGATTCTCTTGAGACTGTCGTCGACCGGTTCCATCATCCCGTCCTTTCCGCGCCCATCGCTCCAGAATCGAGCGGATATAGCTCCAGGTGCGCACATTACGCTGGGCCGCGAGGCGAAAAGCTTCCTCGATCCACTCCTCCGGAAAGCTGGTGGCTGCCTCGCGAAGCTCCTCCGCGATGAGGGGTTGGAGCAGGCCGACGTTCTGTTCGTAGAGTCTGAAGATATTCGGTCGCTCGGCCGGCACCGCGATCACCTCAGCCGACACAGTCAGGGTCTGCGGCGCCAGGTCGCCCTGCTCGATAGCACTCATCACCTGCCGGGAGCGCTCCGTGTTCAGAAGATACCATTCCTGGGGCTGGCCATCCACCTGGACGAGCAGTTTCAACAACGTGCCGCGGGCCACCGCGCGCTCGAGAGCCTCGTCCAACACGGCGAGCGCGGGTTGCCCGGGTCGCTTGAGCCCCTGCAACAAGAGACCATCCTGCTCCAGCTCCTGCCGGCTGAGGTAGCGATAATGCCCCTTCTGGCGATACAGGCGCCAGATCGCGTGCAGCGTCAGTTTCAGCTCGGCCAGATCGTCAATCTGGACGAGCAACTCACTAAAGAATAGGTCCGGCACGGCGGTAAACCGCACACGACCGGGGGGAAACCCGAAGAAGCCGCTCATTTGAAGGAGTTGTCAGCTCTGGGTCTTGAGGACCTTGAGGTCCAATGATCGAACCAACCATTCATGACTTTGCCCGGCAGATCGAGCCCCATCGGCGGAAGCGATCTTGAACGTAACCTCGAGGCTGAGAGTCCACATCGACTCGAGCCGATTGGCTTGCGGGCGTTCGCGGACATGTGCAGGCATCTTGAACCCGCTTCGTCGCGACGCCCCGCCCGGGCGTCGCTACCGTCCGAAGAGCGGAGAAATGGGGCGCCGGGCTTCGCTCACACCTGTCCCCCGCCGCCCGGTTGCGTCACGCACTGCAGGAGTGCTCATCCCCAAACAAGTAAGATGGTGCCACCTGCACCCGCACGCGCTTTCACGAAAACGGTTCAGAACACGATATCGTCGAGGTTCGAGTCGGCGTTGATCGGACCCAGACTCTCTTCATCGTAGAGGGTCTCGAGGCTGGAAAACTTGGCGTTCTCCTTGGTGAAGCGCAGTTCGACGGTGCCAATGGGGCCGTTGCGGTGCTTGGCGACGATGATCTCCGCGATGTTCGGGCGATCGGTGTTTTTGTTGTAGACTTCGTCTCGATAGATAAACGCGACGACGTCAGCGTCCTGCTCGATAGAGTTATGGACGATGAGATTATTGGCGACGAAATTGTGTGGTCCTGGCACCGTGAGATCGTAGACCTCTTCCTCACCATCCTCCTCTATCGACTCGACCCGGTCCCAGTAGATCTCGCTCTGCACGAGAGCGCCGGTCGAGGAGTCAGACTTCCGAAGTCTCGGAAGACTTCGGAAGTCTCCGATCGTACCCCCTCGGCGACGACTTAAGCCGTGTGCTAGAAGCCGCAAATTCTCAGATTGGACCGCGTTCGCCACCCGCAGAGCTCGCTCCCTACTTCCATTTTGTTTGAAGATCGTCATGCCAGCATAAGCGGTCCCGGTTGCCACGTGCACCTGACGACCAGTGATACCGACCTCTTGGATTGCAGGCTTACCATGTTTCCACCAGACATCACTCGCAATCACACCGCGACCTCTCACGTGTCCCCCAGGGGCAAGATCGGCATCGGCCATAGTTTGATCAGAAGAACCAGATAAATGGCGAGGAAGCGCGAGGGAGTGATTCTGTCGGAGCTCATCTAGCCGCTTCCAACCATCAATGGTGAGAAACTTGTGGTTGGCCGTTGCCCGAATCGTGCGTCCGAGTTTCGTCGTCAGCCTGTACACCTTCTTCACGCCGGTCGAGAAGGCGTTGCTGACAATCGCCCGTTCAAGCGTGAGTGTCTCGGGGTTCAGCGCCCATACCGCGAATCCAGCCTGGCCCGCCAGATCGCGGATGGCGACCCGAATGCCGGCGTCCGCCATCGGGACCAAAGTGTCCCCCACCAGACAGCCAGATTCACGCAGATCACTCAACATGGGGCGCTTGTCCTGGCGCGACTCGACGCCGCGGCTGAGTTGCGAGAGAGCGATCAGGGGGACGTGCAGTTCGCGCGCCAACCCTTTGAGCGAGCGGGAGATGTACGAGATCTCGTGAACGCGGTTATCGGTGCGCACGTCGCTGCGCATCAACTGCAGGTAATCAACCACGATCAGGTCGAGCCCATGTTCGCTGGCAACGCGCCGGCTCTTGGTGCGCATTTCGAGCGGGCTGATATTGGGCGATTCGTCGACGAAGATGCGCGTACGGCCGAGGACGTCCACCGCCAACCCCACACGCTCCAGGTCTTCCTCATAGATTGGGCCGACGCGCAGACGCTGGACGTCGATCCCCGTTTGGGACGAGACCAGGCGCGCCACGAGCTGATCGGCACTCATCTCGAGCGAGAAGTAGGCCACCCGCACACCATACTTGATGGCGACCTGCTCGGTGATACTGAGCGAGAGGGCGGTCTTCCCCATCGCGGGTCTGGCAGCCAGAATAATCAGGTCGCCGCGCTGGAAGCCGCCAAGCAACCGGTCGAGGTCGGTGAAGGCCGTTTGGAGACCAACCGCACGGCGATCCATGAAGAGATGCTCGACCTGATCGTAAAAGTCAGCCAACACCTCTTTGATGGGGATCATGGCGCCGGTGAGCCGGCGCTGCGAAATCGCGAAGAGAAGACTCTCGGCGCGGTCCATGATCTCGGCCACGTCGGCGTCGGTCTCCTGGTAGGCCAGCCGGGCAATCTGCTCGGCGGCGCCAATCAGCCGGCGGAGCACCGAGTTCCGCTCGACGATACGCCCGTAGTACTCGACGTGGATCGCTGTTGGCACCCGCAGGAACAGTTCGGTCACAGCCGCCGGGCCACCAACATCGGAGAGCCGCCCCATCCGGTCGAGCTCATCGACCACCGTCAGCGCGTCCACCGGCTCATCGCGCTCGTTCAGTGTCAGGAGCGCCTCGTACACCCAGGCGTGCTTCTCGCGGTAGAAATCGTCGGGCTTGAGAAACGAGGCCACCTTGGTGATTGCATCGGGGTCCATCAGCATCGAGCCAAGGGCTGCCTCCTCGGCCTCGAGGTTGTACGGGAGTGGGCGTTCGATGGTTGAACGACTCGCGGCCATCGTGACTCCAATGATCAGCGACCAGCACGGTCTGTGGACGGGCTGTGGAGAGGATGTTGAGAACAACCACGCTCGAAAACGATGGGAGGCGCGAGCCGGTCCGAGCCGACGCGCGCCTCCCGCGGAGAGCAGGGGTAAGTGTTACTCTTCATCCAAGAGATCATCCATGTCCAGGCTCTCGACAAAATCCTTGAAGACCGAGAGCTCTTCTTCTTCTTCGGGCGTCACACCCTCGTGGCCAGCCTCGGGCACAATCCCGGCACGGTCCATCACATCCTCTTCGACAAAGACCGGCGCATTCACACGCACTGCCAGGGCCACCGCGTCACTCGGTCGGGAGTCCACCTCGACCCGGTCGCCATCAACCTCCAGCACCAGCGTGGCATAGAAGGTATCTTCGCGAAGATCGTTGACGATCACGTGGGAAACCGTCGCATTCATGGCGTCGATCACATTCTTAAGCAGATCGTGAGTCAGCGGTCGCGCTACTCGAATGCCTTGCAGACTAATCGTGATCGCATCGGCCTCATACGGGCCGATCCAAATCGGCAGGTAGCGATCGCCGTCTTGCTCTTTCAGCACCACCACTCGATGCTGCGAGATCAAACTAACACGGATACTGTCTATTGTGACTCGAATCATCGCCTTCTTCTCCCTCTACGACCAGGGCTGCCCACCAGACACGCAGCATCGCCCATGGAGCGAGTATAGCACAGCGGTTAACCGGGGACAAGAGGTCCGCTTCCGAACGCGCGCGACAATCTCGCCGGCCGCCGATGACGAACCACCCCAGAGCCGCCCGCCCAGGCTACGACCCACTCCAGTCGCGGGCGGCCGAACGTCGCCGTCTTCCCGCGCCAGTCTCCCCGCACCGCACGCAGGCTATCCAACCTCCCCCCCCGTGCCGTCGGATGGAGACGTGTGCCGGCGTTCCTCCAGACGGTCTGCCAGGTCGCTCCGGATGATGCGGGCCGCCTCGAGAATCTGATCCAGGTTCCGGTCGTGGATTTCCAGGATCAGGTTGAGGTCGCGCCCGTACTCGATGGTGTAATCAAGCAGCAGATCGAGGGTGGCATTCAAGTTAACCTCACCAGACTCGTCGTAAACACCCACCGACTCGTGGAGTTTCATGGGATGCTGAAACGGATTCTGCTGGGGGTGGAGGCCCGGCACACAATGCGTCTCAGTCTCCCAGCACCCGCCCAACTGAAAAACGTGGATGTCTTGCCAGAGCTGCGAGAGACTGTATTCAAGATGGTCGATAAAACTCACATCGGGCTTCCCCCAGACACCCGTCGTCAGCATCAAATTGCGCGAGCGCCAGAGATGCGAGAGGTTGAAAGCAATCCGCGTCTCGGGCAGGATGCGCCGGCATTCGTTGTAGATGTAGATCAGCTCACCGCCGGTGGCCGGGAACTTGGGATACTCCAGTACCTCAATGCACGGAACAAAGGTGTACTTGTGGAAGCTGTAGTAGGCTGCCAGTTCTTTGTAAATCTTGAGCGCCTTGGCAATCTGGTCGCTGCGCGCCCACTCCCACTTATCACGTTGCGCCAGATGAACGACAAAGTACTCCGCGCCTACGCGATCTGCCAGGTCCATCGCGCGGCGGGCCTCCTCGAGCGCACTATACTTGCCGAAGAAATTGCTGCTCAAGGTGTCAATCCCGCCGACAGGCATGTGGACACCCAGGTACGTACGTGAGGTGGTGAGCAGGTGATGGAAGTCGCGGCTGCGCTCGGCGACGCGCATCCATCGATTGGCCGGGCGCGGTCGAAACTCATCCGGGAAGCCGACTGGCACCACGAAACGTTCCTCCGGCTGCAGCTCCAGGACGACTTCGTTGCTCCCCAGTACCTCGCGGTAGCGACGGGCGTAGGTGGGCAAATCCTCAGGCACGCGCAGACTATGGGGGCGATCGGCGCGATTGGCGTCAGAAACCGCGACGCCGACACGGAGTTCAGCCATGAACACCTCATTCTCAAAACCGCTCATAGTGGTGTAGCGTGTGCGAGCGCGACGCGCTCGCACACGCTACACACCCTATTCCGTATGAGCGTTCTCAAAACAAATGGATGGACGGAGTATAGCTGAATTTGATCGATGAGCCAACCGTTATCAGAGGCGACCACGCTCGGACTGAGCCGTTGAGCGCGATGCTTGGGGCAGGCCAAGGGCGCCGAGCCGAGGGGCTCGATCCGGAGCGTCCCGTCGCTTCGACACCCTCACGTCGGGACGCGCGAGAGAGCCAGCGCGACCGCCTCGTCGGGGTCGGGGGACGGTGCGGTGGCAGCGGTAGTCAGCCAGAGGAAAAACTCGACATTGCCGGCGGGGCCCCGCAGCGGACTGGCCGTGGCCCCTGCCAGGCGCCAGCCCTGGACCAGCGCCCAGGCGATGAGATCATGGAGTACCTGGCGATGGATCGCCTCGTCGCGAACCACGCCCCCCTTGCCGACTTGCTCGCGACCGGCCTCGAACTGAGGTTTGACCAGTGCGATGACGTCGCCACTCGGCGCCAGCCAGCCTCTCACCACCGGCAGCAGCAGCTCGAGCGAGATGAACGAGGCGTCGATCACAACCAGATCGACTGGCTCGGCCAGGTGGGTGAGATGGCGGGCATTGGTACGCTCCATGACCACCACGCGAGGGTCCTGGCGCAGCTTCCAGGCCAGTTGGCCATAGCCGACGTCAATGGCGTAGACCCTGGTCACCCCACGCTGCAACAGAACATCGGTGAAGCCACCGGTGCTGGCCCCGACATCCGCGGCCATCTTACCGGACGGTTCGTAGCCAAAATCATCGAGCGCACCTGCTATCTTGGCCCCACCCCGGCTGACATAGGGCAACGGTGCCTCGACAGCAACGGCCGCCGCCGCGGGCACTATCTGGCCCGGTTTGAGTGCCACCTGACCATCGACGCGTACCTCGCCCGCCATGATCAGGCGCTGCGCCTGAGTCCGGCTCTCGGCCAGCCCGCACTCGACCAGGAGTCGATCGAGTCGCTGCTTTTTCACCTTCGCCGCCATCACGCCCCCAACGATGAATACGCACCGCTGCAGAGAAGATAGGAGGGTCCGGGTCGTCCGTCAAACCGGCTCTCGGGTCAGGAGGTGGATCCTTCGATGCACCAGGCCCAGACTCGATCGGCAACGCAGGCGTCCCGGCCGCCGCTCATCCCACTCCATCGCAATCAGCAGGCCAGCGACGAGGCGAACGTTGGACGAAACATTGGGCGTGGCCGGCCAGAGCCCCCTTCGTTCCCGCGCGACGTACGTCTGTCCGACCGACTTTCGTCCGAAACAACTGGTCAAGACGGGCTCATTGTCGCATTGACCCAGGCCGTACTTTACGCTACTATCACCCCCGCCACATCGGCGAGAGGGAGCTCGACGACCCAATGGACCGACCGCTATCCGCAACAGCCACCGCTGAGACAGTTCGGAGCCAGCTCCGTGGCCTCCTGGCGACCATGCGCCCCAAGCAGTGGACCAAGAACATCATCATCTTCGCCGGGCTCGTCTTCTCAGACGACCGGCTCCTCTTGCAGCCGGGCTCCTTCTTGAAGAGTCTGGTGGCATTTATGATGTTCTGCTTGCTGTCCAGCGCGATCTACATCATGAACGACCTGGCGGACATCGAGAAGGATCGCGCCCACCCGACAAAGCGTGACCGGGCGTTGCCGTCAGGGCGGCTCAGTATTCGTGTCGCCCAGGCGGCGCTCCTGGCCTTGCTGGTCGTGACTCTCCCAGGGGCCTTCGCCCTCAGTCCAGCATTCGGGGTGGTGGCGCTGGCCTACCTGGCGAACAACATTGCCTACAATCTCGCACTCAAAAACCAGGTGCTGCTGGATGTCTTCTCGATCGCGGCCGGCTTCGTGTTTCGTGCCGTCGCCGGAGCGGTAGTGATTCCCGTCGCAATCTCCCCGTGGCTCTACATGCTGACCTTGCTGCTGGCGCTCTTCCTTGGCTTCAGCAAGCGGCGGCACGAGCTCCTCCTCCTCCAGGACGGCCGCGGCTCGCACCGCCGCGTGCTGGATGACTACTCGCCCCAACTGTTGGAGGAGATGCGCAACATCGTCACCGCCAGCACGATCATCGCCTATGCACTCTACACCTTTACCGCGCCCAATCTCCCCAAGAACCACGCGATGATGCTGACGATCCCCTTCACGCTCTACGGCCTCTTCCGCTACATGTACATCACCCACGACGACGGCGGCGCCCCGCCCGACGAACTCCTCCTCCGTGACAAACCCCTGCTGATCACTGTGATCCTCTGGGGCCTCACGGTCGTCGCGATCCTCTATTTCCTGCGCTAGCCGTGAGGGTGGGTCCTCAGCCCGACTGTCCGACATCGCCGGCACGTACGAGGCCCACAGTCTGCGACCGCCAGACCTGTGCCCCTTCGGAGCGATGCCGCCGAACGTTCGGTCGGACCGAAACCGCGCCGGTACTACGCCGCAGTCATCCGGCCTCCATCCCTTGATTGAGCCGCTTCCAGGCAATCCTGGAGAAAAGCCGGAGATAATATGGATATCACGGCGGAGAAAATCTGCTACAGTAAGAGTGGGTGTTCCGCGACCCACCCAACCGGATAGCCCGGCGCACTCCCCGTTTCGACGCTCCCGTGCGTGCTCCGCCCCCCGGTCACGGCGGGCCTTTTGTCGGTCACAATTCTGCGCTGCATATCACTACTCGTCGAACTGTTTTGGCGTCAGGCTGTCCGCCCAACACAAACGGCCGTCCATCTCGGGCGGCCGTTCCCGTTCATCTTTTCGGATCAGGGGCAAACGGTGAGCGTGATGTCGTCGTAGTAGGTCTTCGAAACGCTCCCGGCACCGTTGTTGTAGGTCCCGGCGAAGAGCGTGATTGTATTGCCCTTGTAAGCGGCCAGGTCAAAAGTCAACTCACGCCAGTCGAGGCTGCCGCTGCCGGCCTGGGTCCAGAGCGTGGTAGTCGCCCCAGTACGTACGGACAGGTAGCTGAAATCCCCGTCAGTCGTGCTGGGCGGAGAGTACCAGGCTTTGAGGGTGACGCTGCTGGCGCTGGCCGGGAGGCTGACACTCTGCTGGATGCTCGAGTAGCCGCTCGTGGTCCCGGTCACTCCAGAGCGGGTGCTGCTGTGGGCCCTCGCTGTGGTGTAGGCCGCGTCGTCGTTCAGCGTCCACCCCGTATCGGCCTCGAAGTTCGAGTTGACAAGGAGCTGGCTACAGCCCGGGCCCGGGGTGGCCGTCGCCGTCGGCGTGGCGGTGGGCGCGGCCGGTCCACCCGGGGTGG
>DOUV01000072.1 GCA_003520455.1 Chloroflexota bacterium
CAGCGCGAGGGCCGCCTCGAGCTGCAGCGCGATGGCGGTCAGCCCCTGGGCGAGCGTATCGTGAATCTCACGGGCCAGGCGGTTGCGCTCCTCACTGGCAGCCAAACGGGTGCTCTCGGCATGCAGCCGGGCCCGCTCGATCGCGAGGCCAAGCTGATAGCCGATGGTGTAGAGCAGGTGCAACTCGTCCGGCTCCAGGCTACGCCAATTGGCGCTGGCGACGTTGAGGACGCCCAACGGCTTGGTGTGGGTGTAGATTGGCACGCTGGCGTGGTAGCGGAGCCCCTCGGTGCCGCCGATCAGGTTTTTGAGGCGACTACATGTGAGGACGTTGACGTTGGCGGCGCCAGTCAGGTCGCCTTCCTGGAAGGTATCCAGACAGAGACAGGAGCCGCCCATCCGCTCGGGGTGGTTTGCGAGGGCCGGCGGCAGGTGGCGCGCCGCTGCCAGGTAGAACGTATCGCCCGCCTCGTCGAGCAGCCAGAGCCAGGCGGTGCGCAGGCCGAGGAGCTCAGCGACGAGCTCCAGGGTGTTCTCCAGGGCTTCATCCAGGTCGAGCGCTCGATTCAGCCCCTCCGCGATCGCATTGAGAATCGAGAGCTCGCGGTTGCGCTGCAGGAGGGGCTGGCTCTCAGATTCACGATCCACAGATGGTTTCGGCATACGGGGTATTGTAGGGCGCGAGGAGGGTGGGGGCAAACGGAGGATGGTGGTCAACGGATGCGCTGAGGCCGGAACGGAGGTGCGACGCACTTTCCGAAGTGCGTCGCACCTGATCCGCTCAGCGGGGGGACCAGGCGGCGAAGAAGCCCCGTGTGACGCGCGTGGGCGCACTTCCCTCTCCGATGGGGTGAACCCACACACCCTGGAAGCCATTCTCGCCGAGGCCGGCGTAGACGAAGGCGCTGCTGTCGGGCGCCCACAGGGTCATACTCTGGGCGTATTGGTCAAAGAAACG
Organism: Chloroflexota bacterium; assembly: GCA_003520455.1. Next base: position 959 of record DOUV01000072.1, read on the forward strand.
GAGGTAATCCAGAAGAAACGTATCGCTCGGGGAGAAGAGGCTGAGCGGGAAGGTGCGCGTGCCATCCCAGATGTGCCAGCGCAGCCAGAGTTGCTCCTGACGCAGCGGGGCAGCTTCGGGCACCGGGGTGACCGGCGGGTGGCGCTCCGGACGCAGAAAGATGACGTAGCGACTGTCGGGACTCCAAAAGAAGGCCAGAACCGGCTCCGCGCTGAGCTCGCGGGCCTGATTCGTGTTCAAATCGGCGATGTAGAGTGGGCCAAAGGCGGCTGTCCCGATTGGCTCCGGGGTGATCGCATAGGCGATTTGGCGGCGATCGGGGCTCATCGTGAAGCTGATGACACCATCGAAGCTGGTGATCTCGTGCTGTAAGGTCCCCTCGGGGGTCGCCGCGATCAGGCGCTGGGCGGTACCGTCACGAACCGCATAGAGGAGCTGGCTGCCATCGGGACTCCATTGGGGTGCGGCGAACGCGGCAGGCCTGGCGTCTAGTGGGGCTTGCGTGCCATCCAGCGAGAGCAGCGCCAGGCGATCGGTGCCGATGTGGGTCAGTAAACGTCGACCGTCGGGCGCCCACGAAAAGTAGAGTGGCTGCCCCCGATCGAGGGTCGTCGCTTCATCGCCACCGTGGGCGACGTCCACGAGCGAGAGAGCTAATTCCGTCGTCCCGCTGCTGAGGTAGGCCAGGCGCTGACTATCGGGACTCCAGAAGAGGTAAAAAGCGGGAAAAGGAATGACCGCCGTGGTTCGATCACGGCCGTCGGAGCGACTGGTCAGAAGAGTGCTGTGGATATCGCTGGTCCGGCTATCAATCTCAACCCAGGCCACCCGTTCGGCTGAGGGTGACCAGGTGGGCTGGCGATAAGTATGATCGGTCGTCGCATCGGTTGTAAGCGCCTGGCGATCGCTGCCATCCGGGCTGACCGTGTAGATATTGCCGTCATCACCCAGGACGACCAGGCGATTCGCGCTCGGAGGCGTGCTGAGAGACTTCAACGCCCGTTCGCCACCGGGTGTCAGGCTCACCCACACGAGGCCAGTTGCGACCAGGCAGGCGCACGCCACCAACACGACACCGAAACAGCCCATTCCGACGACGACCAGCTTCCACCCGCGCATGGTACCCTCATCTCTTTCTAACCAGGACCTCTCGGAAGTATAGCACACCGCTGCTGGTGGCGGTAAGGGTTGCGCGGGACGCGGAGCAGTGCGGGGACTGCCGTGGTCCCCATGGAGACGAATAGGACTCGACGAGCGGCTGCCGGTCGAGCAACGCAAGGACGATTCGTTCGCTCGCGGCCGGGAGTGGTGCTCTGGCCTGAAAGCTCGGACGCTCAGGTCGAGAGCAGGTACTTGGACCACACCTCAGAGGTGTTGGTCTCGCCGAGCAGAGCAATCGCCATGTAGCGCGGGCGGAAGGGCTGGCGCATCAGGCGCATGCTTGCTTCGCCGGGCAGGCGGTTGCCCTTGCGTTGGTTACAGGGTGCACAGGCGAGAACGATATTTTCCCAGGTTGTTTGCCCTCCACGCGCCCGTGGAACGACGTGATCGAGGGTCAAAGCGTGCTTGCCGGGCTGCGCGCCGCAGTACTGACAGGTGTGGTGGTCGCGAGTCATGACCGTGCGACGGGTCAACGGGATGCCCAACCGCCCCGGAATCCGGACGTAGTTCACCAGCCGAATGACGAGCGGTACCCGGAGCGCAATGTGTTCAGAACGAAGGGTGGCCTCGGCCGCCTCCAACAGCTCCGCCTTTTCTTTGAGCAGAAGCACGATGGCTCGCTTAACCGAGATGATGTTCAGCGGTTCGTAGCTGGCGTTGAGGACCAGGACGCTGCCCATCGAGTCGACTTCCTTTTTCCTTTCAGCGCACGAGCATTGCTCCGTGGCGAACACGGGCAAAGAAAAAGGCCCCCATGGGGACCTTTCGAGAGACGCAAAAAGCGCTCAGGGTGCAGCACCAGAAGTGGTGTTGAGGGAGGAGTATGCTCATGCCGCGTTGGACGCCTCGTGTGAGGCCAGAAACGCTTCGACCTCTTCTTTGGCTTTGCGAAAGCGGCGCAACAAGGCCGAATCGGATCCCTTGAAGCTGGTCACCGCGCGGCTGGCGCAGGTGTCGCAGCCCAAGGAAAGTTTGTAGCTTCCGGGCTGGCAGTTGAGACAACCACATAGCCGAACCATCATCAGCGTAAACGCCAGGCTCTCCTCGTTCGCCTCATCGAGTTGCTCGATGTGTTCCGTCAGTTCGAGCCAGGCGCCGTTACGCACTCCTCTGAGCGCGGGGATCGCCGAGTGCGGGAACATCAACTCGTTGTTGCGGTACATAGATGACATAGGCGTCCACCATCCTTCGCGATGTGGCCAAACGTGGGCTCATCTGCCGATTCCTGTCAAGGATTATAGACGCTCTATCAAGAAAAGCAAGTTTTCGGTGTAAAAACCGGACGGCTCATGCCACGACGCGGCCCCCGCCGGCCGGGGCCGTCAAGGCCTCACCGAGAGCCTCACCCTGACGGACCATGTAGGTCGGGATGCCGGCGATGGCGAGCGCACTCTCGAGAGTTGCGGAGGCGGGCGCACGGCGGTCGAAGCTATGGGCATCAACGAGCACGGCAATCGGGCGGATGCCACGGCGACGCAGTCCCCGCAGCGCGTCCACCCAGACCGGCCAGGGTGAGGGTGTCACGACGATGACGGTGGTGCCCCGGGTAAAGAAGTTTTCCTCGAGGGTCAGCACATGTTCCAGTGAGAGCGTACCACGCGCCTGGAGAACAGCCAGGCTCTCCAGGAGCCTGGTGAGCTGGCGCAGGCCGCGGTCGGGCTGAACGATCTCCCGCTTGACGCCGTGGGCGATGAGGCCGACCGCGCGGTTCTGCTCGAGAAAATGCTGGCCGAGTGAAGCGGCGATAGTGACCGCGTACTCCTCCGTGGCCGGCTCAATGGCTGCCTGAGGCTCGTTGAGCCAGAGCAGCGCCGGCTCGTGCTCGAGGTTCACGACCGGGGTGCCGGGCACCGCGGTGTGGACCGACTCACACATATCGAGCACGATCCAGATGTTGGCGGTCGGATCTTCCTCGAACTCCTTGACGATCAGTCGTCCAGTCCGCGCCACGCCTGGCCAGTGGATCCGGTTGAAGCTATCGCCTGGGGCATACTCGCGCACGCCTGCCACGTTGGGCGTGACGTGGTGCGTGCGTCGCCGGAGCGATTCGCCCCCGAGGAGCTGTCCGACCGGAGGCGCAAACCCTGGGATAGGGAAGGTGGCCGGGTAGACGACGATTGACGAGGTCTGGGGCAGATTCCGGGCGAGCTTGAAGAGCCCGAACGGGTCGCCCGAAATCAGCCGCATCGGACCCAGGCGGTAGCGTCCCCGTTTGCGAGCGGTACTCCTGGCAGCCCAGCCGCGCGCGCGGTGGGGCGGCAAGGAATTGATGACGCGGCTGGCGCGGTAGCCCGGCATCTCCGAGAAGTCGCGCATCTCTAACCAGAGCTTCGGTAAGAACCCCGTGTTGCGAATGATGAAGCGCTCCTCGGCCGGCCGTCCTACCTGGACGCGTTTAGACTGGGTGATACGGGTGAGCGCCACCCAACGCAAGTTGAGCCAGGCCCACAGGAATGAGAAAATCAGCGTGGCGCCCACCAGGTAGACGAGGGTAAAAATCAACCGCCGGCCGGTTTGAACCGCGATGATCGTCAAGACGAGCAGGAGCAGGAAGAGAAAACCACTACGGCGCATAGCATTCCTCGCTCAGGCGCGCACGCGGGTCTGAGCGCCAGGCACCGGGACGGTGTTGAGCAGCTCTTCGATGACAGTCCCCGCCTCGACATTCTTGATTCGGGCGGCCGGGCTGATGATCAGGCGATGGGCCAGAGTCGGCCCGGCGAGCGCCTTGATGTCATCAGGCAGGACGTAGTCGCGACCCGCGGCGGCGGCCCGCGCCTGGGCGGTGTGGTAGAGGGCCAGGGAGCCACGGGGGCTGGTGCCGAGGTAGACATCGGGATGTTGGCGGGTCGCCCGCGTCAGGTCCACGACGTAGCGCTTGATCAGGTCATCGACGTAGACCTCCCGCACCGCCCGTTGGGCGGCGAGCAACTCCTCGATCGAGACGACCTGGCCGATGGTCTCGATCGGGTGGAGTCGCTGCTGTGAGGTCAGAATGGCGATCTCATCGGCCGCTTCGGGGTAGCCCAGGTGGATGCGGAGCAGGAAGCGGTCGAGTTGCGCCTCAGGCAGGGGGAAGGTGCCCTCATACTCGATCGGGTTCTGGGTAGCCATGACCACAAAGGGGCGCGGGAGGGGGTAGGTAACGCCATCAACGGTGACCTGGCGCTCCTCCATCGCCTCCAAGAGCGCCGACTGGGTTTTGGGTGTCGCCCGGTTGATTTCGTCGGTGAGAACGACCTGGGCCATGATTGGACCCGGCCGGAACTCAAACTCGCGCTCTTTCTGGTTGAAGACCGAAACGCCGGTCACGTCGGTAGGGAGAAGGTCGGGGGTAAACTGAATCCGTTTGAACGAGCATCCGACGCTGCGGGCAACCGCCTTGGCCAATGTCGTTTTGCCTGTGCCGGGCACATCTTCGATGAGAATGTGGCCCTCGCACAACAGTGCCAGCAGCGCGAGACGTACCTCACGGTGTTTGCCAAGAATCACCCGCTCAACATTTGCCGATACGCGACGCACAATTTCTTCGATCTGCGGCATGAACATCCTCCTGGAGACAGGCGCTGCACTCCCACCGCACGCCGGCCGGGTGCGGAAGGAGCAACGCGGAACAAGATTACGGTCCAATCTGCAAGTCCCAGGATTATAGTCACTTTGCAAACAATCAAGTAACGGCGCCTGCACTGGCCCCGTGACTGGGGCCGATCCGGCTCCTGGCAGCCGGGCGCCTGCCCGAGCGGGCGCTCTCGATCGAGGGAGAGAGTGCTAACCGAGGGCCGGGTTCGAGAGTGCTAAGATCGAAAAACAGCGAGAATCGGCGAAAATAAAAGCATGATTTCGATCAAGTGAGTGTTGCCAGGGTATCTCTGAGTATTTCCAGATAAGCCTGCCGCTTTCTCGTGAACGCTGATTTGCCAAAGTTAGCACTCTCCGATATACTTTGGTTGGCACTCTGGAAAGTGGAGTGCCAATTGTTTGCCCGCCAGGTGCGGGAACTGTGACCCCAGGTGGGGCGCACTGCTAACCTGTTCTGTGTGAAGGAGGGAATCTTCCGTATGGCAACCCAACTCCAGCCCCTTGGTGATCGTGTGATCGTCGAGCCGATCGAGCGCGAGGAGACAACCGCGAGTGGGATCGTCCTGCCCGAGACGGCCAAAGAGAAGCCCCAGGAGGGGAAGGTCATCGCGGTGGGCGCCGGCAAAAAGAATGACGATGGGACGCGCGTCCCCCTGGATGTTGAAGTCGGCGAACGCGTGATTTATGCGAAGTACGCGGGGACCGAGTTCAAGCTCGACGGCGACAACAAAGTTTTGATTCTCAAGGAGAGCGATATCCTGGCAAAGGTGGTGTAGGTTCCGACCCTCTCGGACTGAGAACCACCCAATCGCCGGATACACTTTTTGAGGCCCACACCTCTCTCGAAACCCAAGATTGTTTGTAAGGAGGACAGATACTATGGCGAAGCAACTGCGCTTCTCCGAAGATGCTCGCAAATCGCTGAAAGAGGGCGTTGACTCGCTAGCGAATGCGGTCAAGACCACCTTAGGTCCCAAAGGTCGCAACGTGGCGCTCGACAAGAAGTTCGGTGCTCCCACCATCTCCCATGATGGTGTGACGGTTGCCAAGGAGATCGAGCTCGAGGATCCCTTTGCCAACATGGGGGCCCAGCTGCTGAAGGAAGCGGCCACCAAGACGAACGATGTTGCCGGTGACGGCACGACGACGGCGACCGTGTTGGCCCAGGCCATCGTGAACGAGGGTCTGCGCAACGTGGCAGCCGGCGCCAACCCGATGCTCCTGAAGCGCGGGATTGACCGGGCGACGGGTGCGGTGGTTGACAGGATCAAGGGCATGGCCAAGACAATCGAGGCGCGTGATGAGATCGCGCATGTGGCCAGTATCTCGGCCGCCGACGAGGAGATCGGCAACCTGATTGCGGACGTGATGGAGAAGGTTGGCAAGGACGGCGTCATCACGGTCGAGGAGTCCAAGGGCCTGGCCTTCGAGACCGAGTACGTCGAGGGCATGCAGTTCGACCGCGGCTACATCTCGTCCTACTTCATCACCGACCCTGACGCGATGGAGGCCGTGCTGGAGAATCCCTACGTCCTGATCCACGACAAGAAGATCTCCACCGCTCAGGACATCGTCCCGGTGCTCGAGAAGCTGGTCCAGAGCGGCAACCGCAACCTGCTGCTCATCTCTGAGGACATTGAGGGCGAGGCGCTGGCAACCCTGGTCCTGAACAAGCTCCGCGGCACCTTCAACGTCGTTGCCGTCAAGGCCCCTGGCTTTGGCGACCGCCGCAAGGCGATGCTGCAGGACATTGCGGTCCTCACGGGCGGCCAGGTCATTACGGAGGAGATGGGCCGCAAGCTCGAGAGCACCACGTTGGCGGACCTTGGTCGCGCCAGCAAGGTGATTGTGGACAAGGATAACACGACCATCGTAGAGGGCGTCGGCAAGCCCGAGGAGATCCAGGGCCGCATCAAGCAGATCCGCGCCCAGATTGAGACCACGACCTCGGACTACGACCGTGAGAAGCTGCAGGAGCGGTTGGCCAAGCTGGCCGGTGGTGTCGCCATCATCCGCGTGGGCGCAGCCACCGAGACCGAGCTGAAGGAGAAGAAGCACCGTGTCGAGGACGCCCTGAGCGCGACCCGCGCAGCCGTTGAGGAGGGCATCGTTCCCGGTGGTGGTGTGGCTCTGATCCTGACCAAGGAAGCCCTCGCCGAGAACCTGGGTCTGGAAGGTGACGAGGCGACCGGTGTCAGGATCGTGCGCCGCGCCCTCGAGGAGCCGATGCGCCAGATCGCGAGCAACGCCGGTCAGGATGGTGCCGTCGTGGTCGAGGAAGTCCGGCGCCGCAGCAAGGACACCGGAACGAACACCATCGGCTACGACGTCTTGAGGGGTGAGTACGTTGACATGCTCAAGGTCGGTATCATCGACCCTGCGAAGGTTACCCGCAGCGCGGTCGAGAATGCGGCCTCGATCGCCTCGATGATTCTCACGACGGAGGCGCTGATCACCGATCTGCCGGAGAAGGAAAGGGCAGCCGCGGCCCCGCCGATGCCCGAGTACTAAGCCGACGGAAGGCAGATTGTGCCCGACGGAGAAAACAGGGCGGCCCGACAAGGGCCGCCCTGTTTATGTTGGCAGGAAGTTGCTCCTCGATCTCTCGGAAACCGGCAGGATTCCGCGGCCGGAGTATGGAACCACCTTCTGCGTTGCGCCGGGGCGGCTGCCCTGCACGCGAGCGTCCCGCTCGTCGCGGGAGCCGTGCACGCGGGGCGTGCTCTGAGAAGCGCGGCTTCTCATCAACTGCCGGATGCCTGCACACTGAGGCGCACGCCCGCTCCCGGTTCCACGGTCTTCAGGTCAGAGAGGGCCCCGTTCCGGGCGGCAGCCGGGCTGGAGGAGCCCTTCGTCGGCCACGCCTCCCGAGCCGAACGGCGCTGTTTTTCCTTTTGGCTCTGCTTTCGGCGCAGTTTCGCTCCGCTTCATTTTTTCCCGCTTCTAATGTAGTCAATGGCGTTATTCAGGGGAATGCGCTATAATAAAAACCATTGCGCGCCGCAATCGGCGCGTACTTGATGAGACGCAGTTGGTCGCTTGAATGAGGAAGCAGAATTCGAATGGATAGCCCGGACCTGACGAACTTCGGCAGCGTGCAACAGATTGACATTGACGAGGAGATGCGCGGCTCCTATCTGGACTACGCGATGAGCGTGATCGTGAGCCGGGCGCTGCCCGACGTGCGCGACGGGCTCAAGCCGGTCCACCGGCGGATCCTCTACGCGATGTACGATATGGGCTTGCGACCGGAGCGGCCCTACAAGAAGAGCGCCCGGATCGTGGGCGAGGTGCTGGGCAAGTACCACCCCCACGGGGATAGCGCGGTCTACGACGCGATGGTGCGGATGGCGCAGGACTTCTCGATGCGCTATCTGCTGGTGGACGGCCAGGGCAACTTCGGCTCG
>DOUV01000384.1 GCA_003520455.1 Chloroflexota bacterium
TCATGTCGGATGACCCACTAGGGCTGTGTCAACAGGGCCAACGCATCTTACTGAGAGAGGACTTTCAAGAGATAGTCCTGGGAGAGGGCGGCCTTGAGGCGCTTGGCCTTGACACCAACTTTGGCGGAGCGCTCCTGTTTGAGGAGGTTAAGGGCGAGGTGGCGGAGGATAGCGAAGGTGTGGGCGGCATGGTCCATGCGAACGCGGGAAAAGTCCTCGCGGAAGGAAACGTCCAAGACCCAATGGAGCCCGTTTTCGATGGACCAATGGGAGCGGGCGCATCGAGGAGGCGCCTGGCATCGCTGGGGAGACTCGAGATGAAGTCGTGGGTGTCAGTGGACGTATGACCAGCAACGGAGCGCTCCGAGATGAGCATGCCAAGGGTCTGCAAGCCAGGCCACTGGTCGCGGTCGCGCAGGACGTTCAAGGAGGTGGGGTCAGAAATGGACCAGCCCCGGCGGGTCTCGATCCGTCCGTGCCCTTTGCTGGTGGTTTCAAAGAAGTCGGGGCGCACGTGGCGAAACTGCTCCTGGTGGGCCAGGGTGAAGAGGTCGTGCCCCTCCTCATAGAGTTGGGGGTGGTTCTCCTTGAGGGCGAAGAGGTAATCGCCCCCCGTGCTGAGCACGCTCTGAGCAATAGCCTTCTGACAGCCCATCGCATCGGTGGTCACGATACCGGCTTTCAGGTCGAGCAGTTCGAGCAGCGCCGGGATGGCTTTGATCTGGTTGGATTTCTCTTCGACCTTGAGTTGTCCCAGCACGAGCCGATGGTGACTTGCCCAGGCACTCACCCTGTGAATCGCGCTTTTGCCTGGGCCTTGGTCGTGGCTGCCACGCAACTGCTGGCCATCCACCGCCACCACCGGCCCCTCGGTCACCCGAAAGACGGCTGGCACCCACTCCAGGAAGCGCAGCTGGAACTGCTCGGGATCCAACCGGCGAAAGCCCCGCCCGAAGCTGTCGTGCGCAGGAATCCCGTTGGGCAATTCCAGCACCTTCCCCAGCCATTCTTCCTTCGCCTTACCGAACTCGGCGATCTCTACCCAGCTGTCGGCCCCACAAATCGCCCCGCACACCGCTATCACGATGATGTCGATCAGGTTGTGAAGCTTGCTCCGCTCGATCCGTGGCTCCTCGAGCGTCTCGAAATGCTCCACCAGGCTGATCCTGATAGGCTCGTCCATCTTGTGCCTCCTTCCTCTTCAAGAAGGCCCTATTGGAGTGAACCCCTGATTTGAGACAAGCGGTTAAGGTGGTATTCTCCCGAGAGGAGGCCACCGATGAGCAGAAAGCGACGCCAGTTCAGCCGGGAGTTCAAGCTCCAAGTGATCCGAGAAGTCGAGGCAGGAAAGAGCCTGGCCCAAGCATCCCGGGAACACGAAGTCCATCCGAATCTGATTCGGAAATGGCAAGCCCAATACGCCATGTATGCTGAGCAGGCCTTTGCCGGGAACGGCAAGGCGTACAGTGACGAAGCCAAGATCGCTGAGCTGGAGCGGCTGATCGGCCAGCTCACGATCGAGAATGCGTTTCTAAAAAAGCTCTTGGGACGGCTGGAAGCCAAGCAAGCCGGCGGGAACTGAGCCAGATGGTCGTCCAAGAAGAAGCGCAGGCCGGACAGATCGCGCGGTTGTGTGAGGCGCTGGGCCTCTCGCGCGCCACCTTCTATCGCTACCGGAACGCTGGCGAGCCGGTAGATCCCAACATGGAGTTGCGCGATCAGATTCAGCGCCTGGCGCTGGAGTTTCCGGCCTCTGGCTATCGGCGGATTACGGCACAGTTGCAGCGCGAGGGCGTGGCGGTGAACCACAAGCGGGTGTTGCGTCTGATGCGCGAAGACAACCTGCTCTGTTTGCGCCACCGGCGCTTTGTGGTCACAACCGATTCTGATCACGACTTGCCAGTCTACCCCAATCTGGTGCCAACCTTGCAGCTGACGGGGATCAATCAACTCTGGATCGCCGATCTCACCTCCGTCCGGCTGCGGCACGAGTTCATCTCCCTGGCCGTCATCCTGGATGCCTTCAGTCGGCGCTGCATCGGCTGGGAATTGGCCCGCCATCTGGATGCCCGTCTGACGATCGCCGCGCTCCAGCAGGTGCTCACCGAGCGCCCTGTCGGCCCGGCCTTAGGGCATCACTCTGACCGTGGCGTTCAGTATGCCAGCCAGGCCTACACCCAATTGCTCAAAGACCACGGCATTCAGATCAGCATGAGTCGGCGGGCCAATCCTTACGATCATGCCCAAGCTGAGAGCTTCATCAAAACCCTGAGTAGGGTGGGCCGTCAGCGAGTTACTTGGGTAAGCACTTTTCTGGCGGCCTCCCTCCAAACCGTGTGTGACCGTTTCCGGTCGCACGGCTTTCCAGTCGTCTATTCCGAGTGTTCTCGGATCACACCGAAGATTGTTTCGGCCTCACGCATCTCGCGCATCTCACGTTCTTCCGAGTGAGACGACCTGTCCCCCTTCGCCGTGTAGCTGGCTTTCCCAGCCGCTGACTACTATGGGGACTCCGTCACCATGGGGCTCGCGCCCGGGAGGTGATCCCGTGTTCTTGAGGCGTTGAACGTATCGAGCGTGACGGAGGTGTCCCATTCATCTCCTTGAATGAAGTCGTTCTTCATCGCCCAGAAGTTGGTAGGTTGAGATGACCATATTTGCGTCATCCGATCCTCCTGGCAGGGCTGGTAGATGCTGTAGCCCTGGACGCCTCCTTTCGTCGCTGGAGATTGGGTTTCAAGCAGTGTCGCCTTCACCGTATCACGCGGGTCTTGCGGCACGCTCCTTTCAGCACCTTCCAGGAGACACCGCTTTCCCACCATGCTATGGTCCCTTTAAGCTTTCGCTGCCGGTAAGGTGGGTGACCCAGAAGTCTCCTTCCAAACTTCTCCTCACTGCGTGAGGGATTCAACGTCCAATGACACGGCGCACAAGAAGAGGAGGTCTACCTCAACGAGTACGAAACCCTCTCCGATGCCAGAGCATCAATCACCCGTTTCCTGGATGAGGTCTATAATTGGAAGCGCCTGCACTCCGCCCTCGGCTATTTGCCGCCGGCCGAGTTTGAGCCGGCCTTCTCCCACCCAACCCCACCTTAACTTCTTGTCTCATTTTCGGGGTGCACTCCATCTTTTTAACCACTGACTAGTTCTTTTGTCGTGCTGCCAGCACCTTCATCAAACTCCCATCCTGCCACGAGATTGTCTTCGGTCATTGATGTCACTCCTGTTTTCTATGCATGGCGAAGTGGGGCCATCGATAGATTGCCCGCCCTACCAGGAATCGGCGCTGGTCGAGCCGGAACGGCGCCACAAGCTGAGATCAGCACGACGGAGAAGGATACTCACTCTAAGACATAGCCTGTGACCACCAGCGCCAATACCCGCTTTTCAGTCACCAGCGCAGCCCGCCTCACCTCGGAAGCGACAAGAGCTTAGGCATCCGTGAAGCTGGTTTACCAGATTGATTGAAGTTCCCAAATCTCTGCTGTTCTCAGCCGGGTGTCTCCGCCGTGTGCAAAGAACGATACGCGCAGACTGTCGTCGCGTGTTGGATAAATGCGGCTCGTCAGACATAGACGATCATTGGCAAAAATCTCGATGACCGAATGATCAAAAAAGACGTGCAGCTTGAGCGGCTCGCCCTCGCCCAGCGTCAGGGGAGCAATTTGCGTGTCGAAGTCAACATCTCCAACAGCATTGGACAGTCGCCGGTCGACACATAGTTGACCTCTCTCACAGTTGAACACGATTTTAGTTTGCTCTTCTCCTTGCGGAGATTGCGCCAGAATCAGGCCAATTTCCGCTGCCGCGTCTGGTTGCCACGCCAGCAGGATTTCAAGCTGGTTGCTCTGGATGTCGACTTGATATGGGACGCCAGTAGCCAGTGAAAGGTCTTCGCCGTAATAGTAGGTTCTCCGCAGTTGTTGAAGCTCGCGTGCAGGCTCAACACCCAGATACCCCCCTGGCCGGAGGGTGAGTACTCGCGGCACAGATTGAATACCTGACCAGCCCGCTTCGATATCCTTTTGCTCGCTGCGCCCTTCCCAGATCCAACCGATCAACACGCGGCGTCCCTGATCATCGAGGAATGTTTGAGGCGCGTAGAAGTAGCGCCCGTAATCCAGCCTGCGGTGAACTTCTGGGTGGAATCTTCTGCCATCAAACGTCCCGATAAAATAATCTACATTGGCGCGAGGTGTCACCGAGACGATCAGAACCCATTTGTCTCCCAACGGGAAAGGCGCCGGACATTCCCATCCCTTGTTAGGCAGACCACTATCATCAACCAGCAGTGGGCCGATGTACTCCCACTCGTGTAAATCTGGGGATTTGTAGAGGAGGACAGCACCGCCCACACGCTTGATCCCAGCGCCTAGCGCCATATACCACGAGCCGCCATCTCGAAAGACACACGGATCACGGAAGCCAAATAGATCAAGGTCAGGAGGTGGGGCGGCAATTACCGGATCGGCGCGTTTTTTCCAGGACACCAGATCGTCGATTCCGACGGCGAGGCACTGGACTTCAGGGAAAACGCCGGTGTAGATGAGGGTGGGGACACCATTGTTATCAACCGCACAACCTGAATAAACACCCCCTTTATCAGGTCCGCCCGGCGTTGGTGCGAGAGCAATTGGCAGGTGTTCCCAATGAACTAAGTCCTTACTGACAGCGTGACCCCAGTGCATGTCAGCATGAAATGCTCCGTTGGGGTTATGCTGATAGAAAAGATGGTATTCGCCCTTCCACTGGATCAGGCCATTGGGATCGTTCATCCAGTTGGAGGATGGCAGAAAGTGATACTGCGGGCGGTGCGGATCCTGGCGAAGCGGCTCCGCCCGGATAGCGTCGGGTTGTGGACGTTGGTTCATGATGGTTGGGATGCCTCTCCTTGGCCCTACGAAACTCGCGCCGCCGGCACGTTGCCCCACTGCTGGCGGGCAGCTTCGATCGTATCCTCATAAGTATGCGCTGCGCCTGAAAGCACGTCGGCCACGGCAACCGGGCGCCCCGTTGTCGCCGCCTCGAGGCACGCGTACACAATCGCCAGCGCCTCCAACGCCAGTTTGCCACTGCTCAGCGGTGGAGCCCCCGCCGTGATCAGCGCATGGAGCTCCCCGAAGGAGTGCGCGATGGGGTCAGCGGGAATGCGATCGTCCTCATAGGGCTTGACGACTTCGTCCAATTGCCGCTGGTCGCCTCCGTCCTTCTGCGTCGTGCCGGCCGTGAAATTCACGACGCCCTCCGTGCCGTAGACGAGGACCGCACCGAAGGGCGCCCCGTGTCCGGCTGACGCGACCAGCCAGTGCCCAAGCACGCCCGTCTCGAAGCGGAGCACCGCCAGAGCGGAATCTTCGGTGTCGACTGTGAAGGTGCCGTGCTTCTCGTCGCGGCGCACGGGCTCGAAGGTTTTGGTCAGCGCATACGCCTCCACGACCGAGCCCAGCGCCTCCAGAAACCACTGCGCGCGGTGTACGCCGTGGTCGAGGAACCAACCCGCGCCAGCTATACCCTTCAAGTGGCGCCAGGGGGTTCCTGCGAAGAATCCCCCGTATAGGACAGTGACCGCGTAGTCGAGGAGCATGGTCGGGACACCGACCAGCCCCCCATCATGGAGCGCGGCCAGGACCGCACGCGTCCTTCGGCCCAGTACCGATGGTTCTGACACGACCATCGCTCGGCCCTTTTCCTGGGCGTACTCGATGATCCGCCGCCCCTCGGCGATGGTGAGGGCGATTGGCTTCTGCACCTGAAGATGCAGACCCGCATCCAGGCAGTCCCTGGCAATCTGCCAATGGAGGTTGTGCGGGACCAAGAGGCTCACCACATCCAGTGCTTCGCGCTCCAGCATCTGCCGATAGTCGCCGTAGACCGACGGGCGCTGGCCCAGAGTTGTCTCAGCCTCCGCCGCGAGGGCCTCGTGCGCCTCCGCCCGGGGATCGGCCAGCGCCACCAACTCGTACAGACGCTCCGCACCTGCCCAACCCTGCTGGTTCACCTCGGCCACGCCGCGTAGGTGCCAACTGGCGATCCCGCCCGTCCCGATGAAGGCGAGCTTGAGTGTCATAGGATTCCTCCTGAAGGAGAGTTGTGGCCATCACCCCGCGACGGCGGCGTCCTGATTAATGATGGCCGTTTTTTCACACTCACGTCTTGCTCTCAGTCACCACTTCGCCAATGGTTGCAGGAAGGATGCATGACTCCTGGTAAATCACGTTGTATTTGATCTGGATCATGTCGAAGAGCCCGGTATCGAGGAACGGCCGCAGGCTCGCCGGCTCCTCACACGTGATGCCGGCAAGGCGAATCTTGCCCTCCTGCTTGAGCTGCTGGAAAGCGTCCATCGGTCCGCCCTCCATGATCCAACGGAAGTCGTCCGGCGTGTATGGATAGCCGGTATCGCCGTGGAACTGGATCACGTCCAGGTAGTCGGTGCGCAGCCGACGCAGCGATCCTTCCACCGACTGGAGGATCTGCTCCTTGGCACGACCCTTCCACGCCGTCTTTGTGGCGATGGAGACGCGGGGGCGGAGCCCGTCCAGCGCCAGCCCCATCAGCTCCTCGCTGCGGCCGTCGCCGTAGCTTGGGGCGGTGTCGAAGTAGTTATAGCCTACATCGACCGCGTGGCGAAGCACCTTGATCACAGAGCGCGTCTCGGCATCGCCGTGAGGGTCCCACACTTCGTTGTAGTTGCGGATGCCGATCGGTGCGCCGCCGCAGCCGATTTTGGGAAACGTCCAAGCCAGTACGCCCCAGAGTTCGATATTGCATCGCTCGTTCCTTCTCAATCTTTCCTGCTTCGCCAGTCCTTGCTCGTCGTTCCGCTGAGCCGCCAGGCCGGCTATGCCAGTTGGCCCACCACGATCTCGTGATCCTCGATCCGAGCCACGTCCACCAGGCGTTCCTCGTCCGGTAGGCGCCATGCTGCATCCGCTTCCGAGACAAGGAGGCGCACAGGTACGTACAGTTTTCTCCTGGGTGTCGATTGCGTCCTCTCTTTGGCTAGCTCGTCAGGTCAGGTCAAAGACCACGATCTCGTGGTCCAGCAACTCAGGCAGCACCGCCTCCGCCCACTCGCCTGACCGGGCGACCGGCAGCGTTCGGCCGGAGACGAGACAGCGTGCCTCGTGCGCGACTGACTCACCATTTGGCACGCGCACGCGCACGGTCTGCCCACGGACCGGCAGCAGTTCGTGCACCGGCGCCCGCCAGGCGTCCGGGTTCGTGAAGTTCACCAAGTGCACCTGCAGGCTCCGCTCCTGACGGTAGGGGTGCACCTCGATCAGGCCGGGGCCGGTTACCTGCGCTGGCTGCTCGCCGGGGAAAGCCCACTCCACGCTATTGCGCAGTAGCCGGCTGTAGTCCGGCGCGTTCGTGGCCATGAAGAACGCGTCCACGTTCCCGGGCCAGAACACCCGCCGGCCCTCACCTGCTGCCCCCTCCGTGAGCAAGACAAAGGGCAACCCGCTGTCACCCGTACGGGTAAATGCTTCCTCGGGCGGATACGTCGGGATGAGCGTCAGCGCCGCGCTGTGGGTGCCGGCGGCGGGCTGCACCGGCACCAAATAGTCTGTGCCTAGTGTGACCTCAGTCTCTTCCAAGCCGGTAAGGAGGCCATGCCGATCCCAGTTGTGGTGCAGCTGGGCGTAGGCGTGGGTTAGCGGGCCTGTGGTCGGCCAGCGCTGTGTGACGCCGAGCAAGTCGTCCAGCGCCCCACGAGTGCGCAATCGGCCCCACTCGTCGTAGGCACCCGTCTCGAACGTGGCCAAAACTGCCCCACCCCTTCTAGCAAAGCGCCGCACGTTCTCGGCCTCGTCGTCCGAGAGCGCCGCCACGTGCGACAGCACCAGCAGCTTGTATTGGGCGAGCGAAGCTTCGTCCAGCCGCACCACGTGCGCTAGGTCGAAGGGGATGCGGCTACGGAGCAGCGCGTAGTACATGCCGCGGAACGAGTCGCCGCCGGCGTGCAGCGGCGCCGCTGCACCCCAACCTGGGACCGGCGACGAGGCGCTGTGCACCACGTCGCTGCCGTGGGCCGCTCGGGGCAGGAATCGCTGCCGGTCGTGGAAGACGATCGCCACCTCGGCCAGGCTCTGCCGGTCGCGCAGCTCATCCTCATGTACGTGGTGCTAGCGGTACATGTCCGCCAGTGGGCCGAACTGGCGCTTGTCCGCCTGCACGCCGCCGATGATCGTGTACCAGGGGCGCGAGTCCGCCAGCACCGCGTCGGCGATGTACAGTCGGTACTCCGCTTCCGGCTTGGCCACGTGGCGGGAGTAGCTATTAGAGGAGAAGATGTAAAAGTAGGGCTTCTGCGCACGGGTCAGCGCGCGCATCTTCTTGCCCTGTTCGCCCACCGCCCACAGTGGGTGGTCCCCGCGCCGGCTCTGGTTGTCGACGTTGATCATCTCCGCCAAGTCGGCCAAAAGGCCACGGTCGGAGTGCTTGCCCATCCAGAACGTGCCCGGCTTGTGCTCCTTCACAGAGCCGTCCCAGAAGCGCCACAAGTCCTCCAGCCGGTGCTCGTGCCACCAATCACAATAAGGATGCCGCCGCCCATCTGCAGACTAGCCAGGCCATCGGCAAAGGACCGGTGCGCTGCCTCCAGATCTCCGTTCGCCCAGTAGGCGAGCCCCAAGAGCACAGCTGTAGTTCCGCGCTGGTAATAGTCACCCTCCGGCAAGAGATCGAGTGCCCGCCGAGCGTACGTCACGGTGCCAGGCACATCGCCGAGCGCCTGAGCACGATAGGCACGGGCGTTGGCTATTGATGCGGGTAACGACCGAAACTGCTTTTCGTCCACCACGACCATCTCGGCCACGCCTATCTCGGGCGCTGGGGCTTCCTGTCGCTCACGCATGCTTGCCACCGTGTCCAACCACCGTTCAGCGTCTCGCAGACGGGCCTCAGCGGCCTCCAACTCGCCGCCATCCAGTAACGTCCAGGCATACACAACGCTGAGCACAGGCCTGGCGCGGATCAGCTTGTCAGGTAGCGCCTTCACCCAGCCGAGCATCGTGGCTTCCTGTCTACTCCTGCGCATTGCCGGCCATGCCAGCTCGACCAGGCCCGCCGCGCGCTCGAAATCTTCGGCGGCAAGCGCGTGCCGGACCGCATCGGATGGCAAATCGTTCTGCTCGTACCACTCGCTCGCCCGCTGATGCAGGATATAAACTCGATCGGGTTGCTCCTTCATCAGGCGCGCTTGCAGCACATCTGCGAAGAGGTGGTGATAGCGATACCACTGGCGCTTGTCATCCAGCGGAACGACGAACAGGTTGCCTCGCTCCAGGGCCTCCAGCATCCCTCTGCCATCTTCCTGGCCGGTGACGACATCGCAGAGTGGGCCACTTAACCGGTCGAGAATAGAGGTTTGCAGTAAGAAGCTGCGCACACGTTCGGGCTGACGCTGCAGCACCTCTTCGACCAGATAGTCGAGCACAAAACGGTGGCTGCCGGTGAAGGCCCGGATAAAGCTGGCGGTGTCTGCGCGCCCCTGCAGGGAGAGGGCCGCCATTTGCAGGCCGGCAATCCAGCCTTCGGTGCGAGTTTCCAGGGCGGCGATGTCCTCTGCCGAGAGGCCCAGGCTCATCACCTGGTTGAGGAAAGTGGCCGCTTCGTCGGGGGTGAAGCGCAGGTCGGTGGCGCGCAGCTGGTCAGCTCGTCCCGACCCGCAGGCGAGCTAGAGGCAGAGGCGGGTCGGAGCGGCTGGTAATTGCCAGATGCATCTGCGGCGGCAGATGGTCGAGCAGAAAGGTGAGGGCATTGTGGATCGGTCGGACTTCAATAAGATGGTAGTCGTCGAGGACGAGGATGAATTCTTGAGGAATCTCCGCGACTTCATTGATGAGGGATGTCAGGAACAATTCGGCTGACAGCCGCTGGAGAGATTGCAGGAGGCTCAGCATCCCAGCCCCTATGTCGGTGTCGATTGTCTGCAAGGCGGCGACAAAGTACGTCAGGAATTGGGATGGGTCATTGTCAC
The DNA here is from genome assembly GCA_003520455.1 of Chloroflexota bacterium. The sequence goes on from DOUV01000384.1 coordinate 9,988, forward strand.
TTTCGTCTAGCGACAGCCAAGCGATAGGTCGTTTGCAACCAGCGACCCATTCGCTGACCAGCGTGGTTTTGCCAAAGCCAGCCGGGGCAGAGACGAGGGTGAGTTTATAAGCAAGTTGTAGACCCTGATTGAGCCGAACGATAAGCCGCGGCCGGGGAACCAGGTTCGGTCGGAGAGGTGGGATATAGAGTTTCGTCTTTAACAGCGTATCAGTCACACAGACATTATAGCTGAAGTTTTGCAAAGTTGCCGGGCGAGTGGGCGACAACGTCTACTCATTGGCCCCCATCGCTGACCGGGATCGGGGGATTCTGGCGGTGGCCGCCGGATCTGGCGATCCGGCAGGAGCAGGTGGGGGAGCAGGTGAGCCGCAGGGCGGGCTGGGATCGGGGGCCGGTGGGGGCAGGGGGCGAGCAATGATCAGGCGGGGCAGATGGCGCCTCCAAATTTGTGAACCAGCTGGCAAAGTTACGGGTGGGCCTGGCGAAGCTGGAACTCGGGTAACGATAGGGGCCTGATGGAGTTCGTGGCTTTCAGCGCTGACCAGGCAATTGCTTTGAACGTCAGCGCCTCGGACGATGACTTCACTTCACTCATCAGCAAACAACAGCCGGGCCGTGGGGAGGTGGAGGAAGTAGTGCAGGAGCATGTCCAACAATGGGGGATTAACGGTACAAGGCTGGCCGCATTACTATCAAGCGCAGCTTTGCATACCACAGAAGCCGCCATGATTGCGACTGCTACAGCCTCGAGCCACCGCCCCCAGCTTTCTTCGTTTCGCCAGTTTCTGCTCGTCTTCTTCTGAAACTCCCAGACGCGACCCACAACAAGCCAGCATCCACCTCACTACTCGTGTCGTTCTTGATACGCCTCGGACCCCGTCGGTATCGAAGCGGAGGAGCAAGAAGGAACGGGCCGATCACTCGGCCCGCCCAGAGCTCAAAACCAGCGCCCCGGTCCCCTGGTTGGAAGGAATTCAGCCGGGGAAAGTCTCCCCTCGCCGCGAGGCCGCTAACGTTGTATTCCGATGCCGAAAAAGCTCGTGCGACCTCGCGGGATTTGGTACAGACAGGCTAAGTTCCTATAATGGATTCTCTGATTCAACTGTTTCGCGAACACCCAGCAGAGGAATCTGGGCGCTCACTGGCGCCACTCCCCGCACGAGTCTCCCCTTCCAGTCAAACCAGTATGTAGGACGGGTCCGAAGGGAGTGCTATGGTAGAAGCGAAGGGTCTCCGCTCCAAGCTCTTTATTTATGTAATTGCGGTTGTGATTTTGGCCCTGGCCTGGTTTTACGCGGTTCACGAAGCATTTCCCGAGCCGATCCGTGCCCCGACCTCGCTCTTGCTCGCGCCGGTCGCCATTGCCTCTGGCGCGGCCTACGTCCTCCGCCTCAACATCGATGTCTATCACACGCTTCCTCTCGTGTTCATGATTGAGCTGATAGCACTGCCCTTCTATTCGCTTTGGCTCGCGCGCTCTGGAGAAGGATCAGGACGCAATGAGTGAAGTGGCCGCGACAGGCCGTGCCTGGTTTGATGTCAATCACCTGGCGAACCCGCCTGTGCCTGCCGAGAAGCTGATGTTGGCTCTGCTTCGTCCCCTCGGGCGGGTGCCTGGCTACTGGGAGTCGAGCAAGGAGTCTCGCGATGACTGAGAATATTCTGGTGAAGTTATTCGAGCACAACAACTGGGCGAACAGCCAGATCATTCAGGCTTGCTCGGTCCTGAGTGACGAGCAACTCGATGCTGAACCCCAGTCCGCCACGAGAGGGAGCATTCGCCAAACCTTGTTGCATCTCGTGGCTTCGCAGCAGGGTTACTTGTCCCTCCTGACCCTGCCAATTGAAGCGAGACGCAATGCCTCCCCGGCATTCGACGAGTTGCAGCAGTCCGCGAGCACTAGCGGAGAAGGCTTGCTGGCCCTGGCGAGAGACGAGTCGAGCAACCCCCTGAAGACTCGACTCCAAACGACGGAGGGGTACTTCGTGGAGCCTTGGGTCGTCATGGTTCAGGTCATTAACCATGCGACCGAACACCGCGAGCAGATAAGCAGCATGCTCACCGCTCTGGGAGTGACTCCTCCAGACCTTGATGGTTGGACTTATGGAGAGGTTACCCATGCGCTCATCCCGATAGCAACCTGATCGAAGCCAGTGGTCTTCGAAAGGGCGGCAACCGTATAGCGGGTGCAACCATCGCGGACGGGTTGGGTGTAGCGGCCGTAAGACAGGGGTTCGTAGCGCCAATCAGCAGGTAAGCTCTACGACTGGCCCACGCCGGTGCCCCGCCTGCGGCGCTCAGCGCTCGATAAGTACCGATCCGCGTGTCGGATAACCCACTGGCGTTGTCCTCCTGGCCAGCTGAGGAACGGCATGTTGACCACCGCACCGGGCTGCTCAATTGTGAGTTCCCCTGCGGGTTCGGCTTCCAACACTTCATCGGCCGACAGCAATTCGCGGGCATTGGCCTCATCCACCCAAGTGATAAGGTTGACGGTGCGCAGGGGGCTATAGTCGTCCGTTCCGGGTGGGTTATCAAACACATCCGGCTGGAACCCAAACGGTCCATCACCTTTGATGCCATTTTGGAAGACATAGACGTTCGCCCGAGCTGATTCAGGCACGTCCGCTAACTCAGGAACCACCAGGACGGGCGAGCCCATCATCGCGGTGAGCATGTCGGCCACCTGAGGGGTGGAGGCCTCGGTGTGGATGAAGCGGATTTCCTGTCCCTCGGTAAACCCTCTCACCGGTGGCACCACGAGTGCGTCAGCTTCCATGCCGTCCATACTCCCACCGCCCATCTGCGGTTGGGCCTCAGTGGGCAGGAGCGTCGTGTAGGCCAAGACAAAGCTGGCCATGATGAGCGCCACGAGGACGGTCACGATCAAATTGCGTTGCATTTGTCACCTCCTTTCTTTTATTCCTCTCTACGAGACGCACTGATCACAGACGTTGGTGATTTTTCGCGATACTGAGAGCGTGTTTGGAAAAATGTTCATACACTTAGGCCGCCTGTTTCAGAGCCAGGCCCATCGATTCGGGAAGCCGCCTATCTTTGTACGGAATCGGAATATCCGCATTGGGTGCAATTGACGCAGCATCAAATGAATGGAGGCGATGTCAATCGTCACTTCACTATTCCACCCATGACGCTCATAATCTTTGCTGAGACGCCGATAGCGATTGAGCCAGGCAATCGTGCGTTCAATTACCCAGCGATATTTCTGCACCACAACCCCCTTTTTGATCTTCGGATTTCTCGACAATCTCGAGTTCGACACCGAAATCTTCTTGGAGCCATACTGCCAAGTCGCCGCGATACGCTTGATCCGCCAGGATCTTCTTGATGGATGAATACTCATTGAGCACCAGATCCAAGAGTTCTTCGCCGCCGACGGTGTCATGGGTATTGGCCGGATGAACCAGAGTTCCCAACAGATTGCCCTGCGTATCGGAGACAAGTTGGCGTTTACGTCCTTTGACCTGCTTATTGCCATCAATCCCGCGTATACCGCCGACTTCGGTCGTTTTGACCGACTGGTTGTCGATCAGCCCCATTGAAGGGGTCGAGGCGCGCCCGACGGCCAGCCGCCGCCGTTCGACCAAGCGACGATTGATTTCCAGCCAGGTCCCAGCCTCCGTCCATTTGTCGAAGGAATACCGGACGCTTGGCCAAGCCGGAAAATCTTTCGGCAAAAGCCGCCATTGGCAGCCAGCTCGCGTCAAATAGATCAATGCATTCAATACCAGGCGCAAGCACAAGCTGGTGGGACGGCCGCGCTTCGACCGGCGCTCGATCAGCGGCGCAATCAGGTCATCCTGCTCATCGGTCACATCCGTCTCGTAGATCACTGTTGCCTGTTCGCTCACTTTGGTTCCTTTCGGGCTCATCCATAGAAGATATTCCACATCTTGTGTATTATGGCCATTTCTATCAAATCATTTTCCAAACACGCTCTAAAAGTGGCAGGGCACCCTGTTGAATCGGTGCGACATTACGATGCCTGGAAGGTGAGATAGGCACGCCCGGCGAGCCAGTCGTCGCTGATCTCCATGAGAATGGCGGACACCAAGCGCAGACAGGCGGCGTCATTGGGGAAGATGCCAACGACGCGCGAGCGGCGCCGAATCTCTTCGTTGAGGCGTTCGACGCCGTTGGTGGTGCGCAGGAGCCGGCGATGGGTGTCCGGAAAGGCCAAGACGGTCAAGCCCTCGGGGAGCCAGGTCGCCAGCTTGGGCGCACGTTGCTCGTCCTGCCTGACCGTGGCGGCCAGGAGCGTATCGGCCTCAGCACGGTCCCGGGCGTTGAAAATGGCCCGAATGTCAGCCGCCACCTCAGCTTGCATGTCCTGGCGCGGGCCATAGGCCTGAGCATTCTGGTGTAGATGAAACTGGCAGCGTTGCCAGGGGACGCCACCGAAGACCGCGCGCCGGGCGGCTTTCAAGCCCTCATGCGCGTCGCTGATAATCAGCTGTACCCCGCGCCGCCCGCGATCTACCCGACTTTGTAGGAAGGTGCGCCAGTGCACTTCGGCCTCACTCAGACTCACCGACGTTCCCAACACCTGGCGTTTGCCCTGGCGATCCACCCCGGTGGCGATCAGCACGGCAGCATCGCGCACCTGACCGTCCTGACGCACCCGTTCATCGCGCGCGTCCAGATAGAGATAGACGATCTCCCCCAAGGGGCGCGTGCGCTAAGCCTCCAGAATCGGATCCAACTGCGCCGTCGCACGACTGACCTGGGTCGAACTCACCTCGCAGCCACACAACTGCTCGGTAATGGCGGCCACCTTGCGCGTCGAGACGCCCTGCACGTACATCTCGGCTAGCGCCAGCCGCAGCGCCCGCTCGCTGCGCCAGCCCTTCTCCAGCGCGGGTGGATAAAACCTACCCTCACGCACTTGGGGCCCGTCGAAGGTGATCGCCCCCACCCGCGTCGTCACCGTTTTCGGCTTGTAGCCGTTTGCCTGACCCCGCCGTGCGCTCGATCGTTCATACGGCTTCACGCCCAAATGCTTCTGGCGTTCGGCCACCATCGCCGTATTGATCCGCACCCGGATCAGCTCCGGCAGCGCCGCCAGCCCCTCAGCGGCGATCTGTTCCAGCCATTCTTCCGGTATGCTATACTCCTGCTCATAGGCCATGTGGGTCTCTCCTTTGCGGTTTGGCGACTCAAAGGATACCCCATGGCCTCTTCCTTTCCGAGACCAGCTCCACTTTTACAGAAACCAATGGACACTGTTGGCGAATTGGTGCAAGTGGCGGGTGCCTGTTTGTAGTGCGCGCTTCAGCGCGCTAAAGCGCGCACGACGAACTGCTCGCCCTCCCTGGAGACGATTTCGCCAACAGTGTCCCCAATGGACACGATCCCGTCGCCAGAGAGCGACGACAAAAAGTGTGTAGAGAAACATCACAATCGTGCTGATTCGTTTTAACATGGCTCTCTCATCTCTTCGCCTTGTCGTCCCGCCTGACAAGTTATGATGACCACCATAAATTGGACCACAAGCTAAGGTGGATCGTGCTATAATCCAAGAGCTTGTGGGGGAATTCAATTGGCCAGCAAACAATGGGCCTGCAGGCAGTCATCAGAAGTTGCTCGACGTGGGGGAGCTGAGGCTGGGATGGTGCTGCTAATACTACAACGAGACTTTGATCGATGCCGGTGAGTCTGCTAGATGTTGACCAAATAGCAACCGTCAGCGGAAAGATAGGATGATTGAAACAGCCCCTCCATTCGAGCTAGAGACGGCCGATGTCGTAGGTTTGGTAAGGGAGCTTGAAGAATACCGTGAACTCTACCATGATCTGTTTAAGCGCCGAGAGCAACGCGAGCAGGATGATACGTCTCTGCACGGGCTGCTCTTGCCGCTGCCAAACAGAGCGGTGGAGACGATGGTATTGCATATGAACGGTGACGATGCGAACGCGATTCGGCGCGCCCAGCACTTCATTAGTGAGGGACGCTGGCCCGACCAGGAGATTCTCAAACGCCACTGGGGCGAAGTCGCCCAGGACCTGGGCGACCCGCAGGGCGTGCTGATAATCGATGAGAATGCCTTTCCCAAACAAGGTAGCGACTCGGTCGGCGTGAAGCGCCAATGGTGCGGCCAACTCGGCAAAACGGCCAGCTGCCAAGTGGGCGTCTTTGCCGCCTACGCCAGCGCGCACGGCTATACGCTCCTCGACCGGCGACTCTACCTGCCACGCGAGTGGGTCGAGGAGGAGGGGTACGACGAACGCCGTGCACGCTGCGGGGTGCCAGACGATATCACCTTCCAGACCAAGCCGGAGTTAGCGCTGGAGATGATCCAGGCGATCCAGGCGGCGGGCACGCTCCCCTTTGGCTGGCTCGTGTGTGACGAAGGCTATGGGCCCAGTGGCTCCTTTCTTGATCAAGTCGCGGCCTATACGTTCTACTTCGCCGAAATTCCCGCCGACACCTGCGTCTGGCGCGAGCGCCCCCAAAGTGCGATTCCAGAGTGGTCGGGGCAGGGTCGCAAGCCCTCACGCGAGCAGCTGCTGCCCGATGAACCAGCGGCACAGCAAGTGAGCGCCCTCGCCGCGGCGCTGCCTGAGAGCGCTTGGTCGCGCCACACCATCCAGGAAGGCAGCAAGGGGTCAATTGTGGCCGACTTCGCGTGCCGCCGTGTGGTGGCCGTACGCGATGGCCCGCCCGGTCCTACCGTCTGGCTGATCATGCGCCGCAACATTGAGTCCGGCGAACTCAAGTACTTCCTCAGTAATGCGGCCCCCGACACACCACTTGCGACCTTCGTCTGGTTAAGCGGCATGCGCTGGCCGGTGCAGCGCTGTTTCGAAGATGGCAAGCAGGAAGTGGGGCTGGCTGACTACCAGGTGCGCAGCTGGACAGGCTAGCATCACCACATGACGTTGTGCATTCTGGCCCATTTCTTCCTGGTGCGCCTCCAGCGCCGCCTGGACGACAAAGCACCCGCCCTCACCCTGCCGCAAGCCATGCTGTTGTTAAAGTCCGTCTTACCGCAACCCGAGTTTGACCCCGACCAGGCGCTCGAGATCGTCAACTATTATCAGCGGCGTCATCATGCAGCACGTCGCTCGCACCGCAAACGTCGTCTCAAACCGGCCGACTGACCGAAGTCTCGTTGTGGTACTAGAATAAATGTTCCAAAACATAGCAACCACCCACCTTTGGTGGGTGAAAACTTGGCTTCAACGCCAATCATCACTATAAGGAGGTTTCTATGAGCCTAAAGAAGGAAACGCAAAAGTCCGCCAAGAGCACCACCGCGATCAACAAGAAGTCCAAGGGATTCACGGACGAGGAACGAGCCGCGATGAAGGCCCGCGCCCAAGAGCTGAAGGCGGAAGCGCGCGCGAACAAGAACAAAGCGGACGGGGAAAGTGACGTGCTCGCGAAGATCGCCGCGATGCCAGAACCGGATCGCGCCATGGCCAAGCGGCTCCATGAGATCATCAAAGCCAGCGCACCAGCCCTCTCGCCGAAAACCTGGTATGGGATGCCCGCGTATGCCAAGGACGGCAAGGTCGTCTGCTTCTTCCAAAGCGCGCAGAAGTTCAAAACAAGGTACGCGACGTTCGGCTTCAGCGACGCGGCGAACCTCGACGAAGGCGCTCTGTGGCCGGTCGCCTTCGCGCTGAAGGAGTTGACCGCCGCCGAAGAGGCAAGGATCGTCGCGCTTGTGAAGAAAGCGGTGAGCTGAGGACCGATCGCAAGTGGAAGAGACCCCGACGGTAACATCATCGAGCTTATTCAGTAGCCGTGAGCGCGCCAGCGACAAATCTATATTTCGCTCGCGCGCACTGGGCGGTCGCGCAAGTAATTTGCCAGAAACATTCACCCGCCCAACACGCGCTTGCACCTGACGCCGCTCCGCTGCGCTTCGCGGCGCAGGTGAAGCGCAGGCCGTTCGGTTGATGAAGTACCTATGAGTGGAGTTGACCCGCTTTCACGGTTCTCCCGGAGGTTTGATGAAAAGTGGCTCATGCCTGCAGCTTACTCGACTTCGCCTCAACTGCGTAATGTCTACCTCAATCAAAGTCTCGTTGTAGTACTAAGGCCGGGGCCGCATCGAAGCCATTGCCGACGTGGACCTGAAAGAAGTCCGCCAGCGGCTCAACCTGTACGTTGCGCTCAAGGGCGATCGCTTGCGGCGTGGTAAGGGGTTGGATTGATCTCCGTCATAGCTGGAGGTCGTGGTCATCGGCGCGCAGCTTGAGTCACCCCAGCAGGCCACCTCGCTCAGCCGGGTGCCCACGGCGTCGCAGGGGGACCAGGCCTCCCAAGGGAAGTGGTGAAGCTCGGTGAAAGCGCCTTTGTCGTGTCGATTTCGCGGCGCCTCGTTCGACGTATTAGTAGAGCCAGGGTGTGAACGCCCGGCTCAAGAACAATCACCGGAAGGAGAAACGATCATGCGAGTGATGGTACTGGTCAAGGCGACCGAGGCGTCCGAGGCGGGTGTGATGCCGAGCGAGCAGCTCCTCGCCGAGATGGGGAAGTACAACGAAGCGCTGGCCAAGGCCGGCGTGCTGCTGGCCGGCGACGGCCTCCACCCGAGCTCCAAGGGCAAGCGTGTCCGGTTCGCGGGCGACCAGAAGCTCGTGCTTGACGGGCCCTTCACCGAGACCAAAGAGCTGATCGCCGGCTTCTGGATCTGGCAGGTGCGATCCATGGAGGAGGCCGTTGAGTGGCTCAAGCGGGCGCCCTTCGGGGGCGGCGCGGAGGTTGAGATTCGCCCGGTGTTCGAGGCCGAGGACTTCGGGGCCGAGTTTACCCCCGAGCTCAGGGCGCAGGAGGAGCGGGTGCGAGCGCAGGCAGCGCAGAACCAGGCGGGAAGCTAACGGCCGCCGATGGCTTCCGACATCCATCGCACCATCGAGGCGGTCTGGCGGATCGAGGCCGCCCGGCTCATCGCCGGGCTGGCGCGGATCGTAGGCGACCTTGGCCTGGCTGAGGACCTGGCACAGGACGCACTGGTAATTGCGCTGGAGCGCTGGCCGGAGACGGGTATTCCGAACAAGCCAGGGGCCTGGCTCATGGCCACCGCGAAACATCGTGCGATTGACCGGCTGCGCCGGCTCAAGCTCGCGGAGCGCAAGTATGAAGAACTCGCTCGTGAACTCGCGCGCCATCACGAGATGACCGAGCTCGATTTCGACGCCGCCGTCGACGATGACGTTGGCGACGACCTCCTGGGCCTCATCTTCACGGCTTGCCATCCGGTGCTCTCGACCGAGGCGCGCGTGGCGCTCGCGCTTCGACTCCTCGGCGGCTTGACGACCCGGGAGATCGCGCGCGCCTTTCTGGTGCCGGAGGCGACCGTCGCCCAGCGAATCGTGCGCGCGAAGCGGACGCTCGCCGCAGCGCG
>DOUV01000385.1 GCA_003520455.1 Chloroflexota bacterium
GGCCCGCCAGGAATTGGCCCTTTATTTGGGTGTGGTTCTGGCTCTCGACCGGACCGGGCCACTCGACCCGGAGGAGGCAACCCGCGTGCGGGCGGCCCTCGCGCGTGGCGATGGGGTGGCAGCGGCCGAGGTGCTCAGCGACGAGAGCCTGCGCCGCTTCGCGCTGGCCGGCACCCCCCAGGAGGTGGTCCGCCAGGTCATCGATCTGTTCGATGCCGGCGCCGGTCGGGTCGAGTTCGGCACGCCGCATGGGCTCAGTGAGCTCGAGGGGATCCGCCTGCTGGGCGAGCGGGTGCTCCCGGCGCTGCGAGACTGACGAGAGGAAGAAGTGCAATGAGCGAGCATGAAGCGCCGCCCGCCGACGAGTTTGTTTTGTGGGATTTACGCGTAGTGGTCGAGTCGATTTCCGGGAATTGCACGTGCGGCATGGCCGTCGGGGACTACTTCGAGCTCAAAGGGGGGAAGCTCTTTCTCCCCGACGGGAAGTACTTCTGCGTCTACGCGCTGGCGTCCACCCTCCCGCTCCTCCCGGCCAAGCAACGCCCGCTCCACCGCGCTGACTGGATGCAAACCGACACACGCATCGCTTGCCCCGACCCCATCTGCCAGCTGGTGATGCGCGCCGACCGGGTTGCTCCTCGCCGCCTGCGGCACGACGACGTGAGTGGGGTGCCGTTGGAGGCACAGGGCGAATGAGGGGTTGGGGTGAGGAGAATCCTCTTGCGCGAACTCGAGGGAGCTCGGGAGCTGGCTGGTCCGCGATTGAGGGTCGAGGTAGGATGATGAGTTGCCATTTCACGAAGGAGAACTTGTTGTCTTGCCCTCGCGGTGACCGGCAGGGCCGCCGCGAGGGCGCCCTCTGTGCGGCTGCCTCAGGCCGGCTTGCCCTCCAGCACCACGTAGCCGTGTTTCTCTAAATCCTCGAAGATCTCCGCCACGAACGCCGGTGAGACCGGACTGATCTCGTAGCCGACGATGCGTGCAATCTCGGCGATAGTCCGGCTGCCGTCGCTGAGGTTCATTAACTCGGCCATTCGGTCCATGAACTGGGGGTCGCGGGACGCGTATTTCGGTCCAAAGGCGATGGCCTGGTATTTCATGTTGATCAGCCCCGGCCGGAGTTTGCGGGGCCGTCTGCTCAGTTGTTCTTCCACGGGGGGGTGCTCCTTTCTAAAGGCGGGCGGGGCGGTTGCGCGACCGGGCGGGTGGGACGCCCGCGCTCCCAGGGGGTGGCCTGTCTATGAGGGGTGCGTGTCTAACGTGGACAGCGAGCCGGCCATGTCGCGGAGGGCTCGGGCCTCAGCTTCGGCCCTCGCGAAGAGCTTCTCAGAGAGTTGCTCGGCCTGGTCTCGGAGGGTCGATTGCAGGGCGACCGCGTCGTGGCGGACGAGCGTGAGGCACGAGGCAATCGCCTGGCTGTCGCGCTCGGCGTTGTAGCGCAATTCGTCCTCCAAGCGCTCGACGAAGGAGTCGGTCGCCGCCGCGTCGGCGGCCAGCATTTCCTGGCGCGCCCGCCGCGCGACCGCGCCCAGCCGGTGCTGTGCGTCTGAAGCCACATCGTACATCCAGGCCAGTGCCTGCCGGGGCCCCGCCGCCGCCACCTGATAGCTCATGACGGCGGTCGCCCAGGCGCAGCGGGCCATCTCGCCCGGGTCGAGCTTGTCGACGGTGTCGTACTGGGTGTGCCAGATAATGCTCGGCCACTGAAATATACCGACGGCTGGTACCCCCCACCCGGCGATACACGAGTTGTCGCTGTGGATGCCGTAGGGCAGAACCTCGAACTTGAATGGTGACGTTCCTGTCTGGGCCTGGATCAGTGAATCCGACGACACGCCTGTGGCCTGGGGCTCACTGCCGAGAGCCGTGTACCAGTGGCAGGACTCCTTCAGCAGGTGGACGCCCAGATCGTTCAGGAAGGTAGGTGTCGCGGCCGAGGCGCGGGTGAGAATCAGGGGCCCGCCGACGACATGGGGCCTGGCGCCGACCGTGTCGGCGGTCCACGAGCCGATGATGTTCCTCACGTCCTCGCCGAGCGAATGCGGATAGACGTTGGACATATGGCCCTCGGGTCCGAACAGGAAGCGGATCGAGCGGCGCGGGCGCGGGAGCGTTCCCGCCTTGATCAACCGGTTGATCGAGTCTGCGGCCTCCAGCAGCACGGCACAGCCGGAGTTGTTGTCCATCGCGCCGGGGCGGTAGTGGTCGAGATGGGCCATACAGAGGAATTCTTCCTCCGGCAACTCCTCGCCCTCGATAGTGCCGAGGACATTCTCCATGACACCATCGAAGGTGCGAGCATCGATCTGGCAGTAGCCCGTCACCGGTCCTTGTGCCAGTAGCCCCCGCAGATAATCGCCCATCCGGGGCGAGATTGAGAGGCCCCAGCCTTTGAGCCTGCCTCCGCTCCCGAATTCGCGCTCAAAGAAAGTGTACCAGAGAACCATGTCGGGGTACTGCTCGCGGGTCTTGACGTGCGGGATCGCGAGGATGTCGTCCGAGATGTAGCCCAGGGCCCCGCGTTTCTCAATCGCGTGCAGGTACACCAGCCAGGTGGCCCCGCGGTCGGCGAAGATGATCTTGCCACGCACATCTTTGCCCTCGTAATCCTCGTCGGATGTTCCGTTCCCCACGTAGACAATCTCGGCGGTCACGCCCTCGGGTGGAGTCGCTGCCGACCAGGGGTGGATGCAGGTGGGCGTGTTGAAGAAATTGACGAGGGTCTTCTCTTCAGGGGATAGCACCTTGAAGAGGCCGGCATGCGGCTCCCAGGCGTAGGGCACGTCCCAGTTCCACGGCACGGGCGTGTTGTCCATCGGCCAGGTGACGACATCCCGTTCGAGGCCCAGTCTCCCGAGCGTCGCCAGCACGTACTCGGCCGCTTCGTGGTAGCCGCGCGACCCCAGGCTACGATCGTACCGGCTCAGCTCGCGCACGTGGGCGAGGCAGCGGCGTCCGTCGATCGTGTTGGCCATGATCTCACCAGGTGACGGCATTGTATCAGCTCCTTCATTGATCCAGTCGGAAGTGACTCAAAATGGCTGTGGCGCGCCGCGCATGAGACGGTTCGAAAGCAGTAGACGTCGCACCACCAACTGCTGTTGGCTGGGCCAGCCCAAGATCAGGTCTGACCGGCGTGGCTGTATTCCCAGAAGGTGGCCGCCACCCATTTGATGCCATTCAGGTAATAGGGAACAGTGATGTGCTCATTGGGGAAGTGCGCGCGCCGGTCGGGGTCGGCTACCCCGATCAGGGCACCCTCGACGCCGAGTCGCTGCCCGATCCAGCACCACTTGTCACCGAATTCGAAGCTGTGCGGCAGGAGGTAGGTGCTCACGCCGACCTGGCCGGCGCCGCGCAGCAGCGCCTGGCCCAGCGGCGAGTCGGCCGAGCCTGGGATTGGCTTGAAGCGGCGCAGCACCTCGATCTCGATATCGCCGAATCCGTGGCGGTCCAGGTGGTGCCGGAGCTTCGCCAGGATGTCGTCGGGATCTTGCTCGGGGACCAGGTGAAAGTTGACCCAGGCGCGGGCCGCACACGGGATCAGGCTGGTCGCGTTCGGCCGGTCGAGCCCAGGTTCGATGCCGTGGATCGAACAGGTCGGCTCGTAGAGGAGCCGGCGAATCGCCTCGACCCCCCGCGCGCCGGTGACGAACTGCGGGATGCCCCAGAACTCGAGCTCGCTCTCATCGTGCCAGGGGTACTCGGCCATCAGCGCCAGCTCGGCCGGCGTCGCGGCCTGGACGTTGTCGTAGAACCCCTCGACGCAGACGCGCTCGTCGGCGTCTTTGAGAGTGGCGAGCGCCCAGACCAGGCGGAAGGCCGCGTCGGGGATGAGCTGGGTCCAGATAAAGTAGGGCTCTTTGGTGCCAGTCCTGGCCTGTAGCTCGACTGCCAGGGAGCCGGCCGTGCCCAGGTGGATCGGACTGTTGCCGTCGCGGGTGAACCCGGCGTCCAACAGGAGGACGGCGTCGGCCCGGAGCAACTCGCGGTGGGCGTCGACGAACTCGCCCAGGTGGCCGGTTTCGCTCTCGTCGTCGCCCTCGATCATGAACTTCAGGTTGACCGGCAGGTCGCCGGCCGCCTCGATCCAGGCCTGGGCGGCCTTGAGCCCGGCGGCGAGATTCCCCTTGGGATCGGCGGCGCCCCGTCCGATGATATCGCCGTCGCGACGCTCGGCGGCGAAGGGCGGGCTGATCCAGTCCTCGTCCGGCCCCGGGGAAACGACATCGTAGTGGCCCGTGATGAGCAGCGTAGGTCGCTCCGGCCGCTGGGCGCTCCGGCCGACGACCACCGGGTTATGTCTCGACGGGAGCACCTCGGCGTCCAGGCCAATCTCGCCCATCATCATCGCCGCCACCAACTCAGCGCAGGCCTCACAATCGGCCTCGTTCTCGGTCACGCTGGGCTGGCGCATGACGCGCTGAAGGTCCGCGATAAACAGTTCGGCGCGGTCGTCAACGGTATGGAGGACTGCTTCCAGTGGTGTTGCTCTCACGTCCCATCCTCTCGGGCGTCGATCACGGTCATGAAGCCCAAGCGCTCCAAATCCCTCACCATGCGGGCCAGAACGTCAACTTCAATTGGGCCGATCTCGTGGCCCAGGACGCGGGCAATCTGGCCCAGGCTTCGTTGGCCGTCACTGTGATTGAACAATTCGTACAGGTAGCCAAGCCAGCCCCGGCGGCCGAGCCGGCTTTCCGGGATCACCGTCGTGTACGCCTCGTCCAGGGCGATGGTCAGGCGCTTCATCTCGATCATGCCGAGCTGCTTACGCAGCGGCTTGATCAAGGCCAGCGGGGACTTCGGGCCGCCACGAAGGTCGTTGACTTCCAGCGGAGGGTTCATGGGATCGCCACCCAAATCACGGGCTGATGGTCATGTAGCCCATGGTTTCGAGATCACAGACCAGGCCGTAGATGGCTTCGATCGGCAGCGGCCAGAGCTCGTGGCCCAGGGCCCGCTGGATCTCGGCCAGGGTCCGCTCGCCGTTGCTGAAGTTGCAGATCTCGTACATGTAGCCCAGGAAGCCGAGCTGGCTCAGATGCCCACCTTCCATCTGGTCGTACTTCGGTGCCAGACGGACGGTCACTCGCTTCATCTCGACCATGCCCCGTTGCTTCATGCAGGGCTTGAGCTGTTCGATGCGTGCCATGGATCAGCCTCCCACCCGTCCGGCCCGCAGCAGCCGGGCGTAGGCAACGAGGTCCTGCTCTTCCTCGCGCTGTTTGCGTTCGAGGCGCGTGACCAGGGCCTGCCGCGCGGTCGCCAGGCGGTCACGCGCCTCCGCCGGATCGTGCCGCACCAGCTCCTCGCACGAGGCAATCGCCTGGCTATCGCGCTCACTCAGATAGCGGAGCAGGTCCACCCTGGTGTCGAGCGTCGTCTGAAGGTTGCCATCGCCGGCATCGAGCAGCGCCTCGCGGGCCAGGTGGGCAGCCTCGCTCTGGCGGGCCATCGAGCGCGCGGCGACGTTGTGCATGAGCGAGAGTGCCTCGGCCGGGCCGGCATTGGCGACGAACCAGGCTGCCGTGGCGAAGACCCAACTCACCTTGAGGAACTCCTCCGGGCTGCACTTGTCGACGGTGTCATACTGGGTGTGCCAGAAGATGTTGGGCTTGCGGTACAGCTCGATGCCGGGGATCCCCCAGGCGACAATCTGGAGGCTGTCACCGCCCATGAAGCGGGGATCGACACGGAAGGAGAATGGCGTCCGCGCTCGCGGGCCGGGCGCCGGGAACTGCACCGAGACTTCCTCCAACAAGTGGGTCAACAGGTCATCGATGTAGTGGGGGCGCGCCGGCGTCGTCCGGGTCAGCACCAGCGGCGCGTGGAGTTGCTCCGGGTCGCCGCCGCAGTGGGACGAGAGGCCCATCATCACATCGGAGAGCCGCCCGGCCTTCTCCATGTGGGCGCCATAGACGTTGGTGTGATGGCCCTCAGGCCCGTAGAAGGAGAGGATCGTGCGCTTCGGCCGGGGCAGATCCCCCCGTTCGACCAGGGCGTGCAGCGCGCGGAGGGTCTCCGTGATGTGCGCGCAGCCGGCGGCATTGTCGATCGCGCCCGGCCGCGTGTGGCAGATGTGTGCCGCCATCAGGATTTCTTCCTGCGGATAGGTGTTGCCGACCAGCCGGCCCATGGGGTTCTCCATGATCCCTTCGAAGGTGCGCGTCTCGACTCTGGCGTACACCTTGACCGGGCCTTGCTGGAGAAGGCCACGCAGGTAGTCGCCCATGCGCGGGGAGATGGTCAGACCAAATCCCTTGAGGTAGCCGCCCTCTTCATCCCGCTCGTAGAGGGTGTTCCACATGACCACATCGGGGAAGGTCTCGCGCGTTTTGAGCGGCGGCATCGCGATCACGTCGTCGTTGACGAAGCCCAGGGCACCGTATTTCTCGACGGCCAGCGGATGGGTCCGCCAGGCATAGCCTTTCTCGACCAGGCAGATCTTCCCGCGGACATCCCTGCCCTCGTAGTGCTCGTCGCGATCGCCTGGACCGACGGAGACCAACTCGGCGGTGACCCCGCCGGCTGGCGTCGCACCCGACCAGGAGTTGATGCAGGTTGGCGTCTCGGCGAAGGTCACCACGACGCGCTCCTCCGGTTCGATCACTTTGAAGATCGCATCGCGCGGCTCCCAGGCCGGGGGAACAATGTAGTTGCCGATGCGGGTCTTGTTATCCAGCGGTGCGTCGAGGCTGTCCACCTCGATATTCTGGCCGCGGAGATAGCGGCGGACGTACTCGCAGGCCTCATGGTACTCACGAGAACCCAGGCTACGGTGGTACTGGGTGATCTCGGCCACATGGGCCATACAGTTCTCACCGTTCAATTCGTCGGCTATCAGATTTTTCACATGCGGGCTGATCACGTTGCCTCCTTTCGTCTCACAGCTCGGCTCTCCTTGCAGGGGGGCTCACACGTGGGCCCCGGCAGGTGCGACACCCCTTTGTCGTAGTCTGAGGGCTTGCGGACGGCCACCTGACACTCCGGCTGCGCCCTCGCGGAGGGTATAGGCGCGTCGCGCCTGGACAATTGCGCGGCCCTGGCTCCACACCTAGACGCCCTGTCTCAGACGTGGGTCGAGGGCGTCTCTCAAGCCATCACCCAGAAAATTGAGGCTGAGCAGGGTCACGAAAATGAACACACCCGGAAAGATGGCGATCCAGGGATTGTTCCACAAGTAGGTCTGAGCGTTGAACAACAGGTTGCCCCAGCTCGGCGTAGGTGGCTGGATACCCAGGCCCAGGAAGCTCAGCGCCGACTCCACGTTGATGGCGGCTCCGGCCCCTAACGTCGTCGCGACAATCATCGGGGCCATCGCGTTGGGCAGCAGGTGCTGCAGCACGATCCGGTGGCGCGGGACGCCCACGCAGCGGGCGGCCAGAACGAAATCCTGCGCCTGGATCGATAGAACAACGCTGCGAACGATCCGGGCGACCCCAGTCCAGGAAAACGCAACCAGAATCAAGACGATATTCCAGAAGCCGCCCTTGATTCCCAATTGAAGGCGCAACACCTGGGCAAGCACGATGAGGACAGCCAGCGCCGGGAGTGAGCGCACCACGTCTACGATCCGCATGGTCACTTCGTCGAAGGCGCCGCCGATGTAGGCTGCGGTGGCACCGATGAGTCCGCCGAGGCCCACGCCGAGCAGGGCGACGACGAAACCGACCGCCAGCGAGATCCGTCCGCCGTAGAGAACGCGCGTGAAGACGTCGCGGCCGAGTTCATCCGTGCCCATCCAATGGCTGTGGTTGGGCGGCTGAAACCGTTCGCGCAGGCTGGTTTTATTCGGGTCGTACGGGCTCAGTGGTGCCAGGACAGAGAGCAGTACCAGGAGGACCAGGACCCACAAGCCCACCATGGCCAGGCGGTGCCGCCGAAGTTGAAACCAGGCCCGTCGCCATTCACTCTCGCCCGCCGATGGCCGGGGGATGCCGTGGAGCGCCTCACCAAGCGCACCTCTCTCCCCAGCCGTCGGGCTACTGGTAGCGGATTCTCGGATCGAGGAAGCCATAAGTGATATCTGCGAGTAAGTTCAAGAAGACTACCAGGAATGCCAGCAACATGAGAATGGCCATCGAAACGGAGAAATCGTTGCCGAGCACCGAGTCGTAGAGCAGCTTGCCGACGCCGGGGTAGGAGAAGACGGTCTCGACCAGAATCGAGCCGCCGATGAGGGCCGGCAGGGTGTTGGCCAGCAGCGTCACCATTGGGATCAGGGCATTCTTCAGCGCGTGACGATAGAGGATGACGTGCTCGCTCAGCCCCTTGGCTCGTGCGGTTTGGATGTAGTCCTGTCGGACGACCTCGAGCAAGCTCGAACGCATATAGCGCGCCCACGTTGCCATTGAGCCGAGTGCAAGAACGAACACAGGCATCACCAGGTGACTGATACGATCGGACAGGCTATTGGCAAAGCCGGGCTGGACGTCCGCGCGGACGATCCCACCGGCCGGGAACCAGTGAAGGCGCACCGCGAAGACGATGATCATCACCAGACCCAGCCAAAACGCTGGCACCGCGTAGCCGACGAAGGCAAAGATGGTTGCAACGTAATCTCCGAGTGAGTAGGGCCGCAGCGCTGAGTAGATCCCGAGTGGGATCGAGACCACCAGACTGATCGTGAGGGCCAGCCCCGCCAGGATGAGAGTGTTGAGAATGCGCGAGCCGACCAGGTTGGTGACCGGAATCCGGTAGGCACGCGAGTAGCCCAGGTTCCCCTGGAGCACCTGGCCCATCCATTTGGCATAGCGGACTGGAAACGGATCGTTCAGGCCGTAAAGATCCTTCAACCGCTCAATATCGGCCGGTGTGATGCTCGGGTCGCCGAGGACGAGCAGGTCCAAGGGATCGCCTGGCATCGAGACCAGGAGTGCAAAGCTCAACACCGAGATGAGCGCCAGAACTGGGATCAAGAAGACGATCCGGCGCAGAATGAAACGGGACATAAGCCTGTGCTCGCGCGTCTCCGTTCGAAAGCGGGGGTGGGGTATCGGTCGGAGGGTGCCCACCCTCAGGATGGGCACCCTCCCCGCACACCCACCACCCGCTGGTGGTGACTTATTTGCTAATATCCCACTCGTGGACGTTGTAGAGCCAGCCCTCATTTGTGCCGGACGGCTGGACCCCGGTGACGCCCGTACGAATGGTGACGGACTCTGACTTGAAGTAGAGCGGTAGGAGCGGTAGATCGCGTGTCCAGATTGTCATCAACTTCGCGACGATTTCCTCACGCTCCTTGACATCCAACGTCTGGTCGATCGGCTTGGCGTTCCAGGCATCCTCGTATTCCTTGCTGCAATAGTCTCCCAGGTTGCCACCCGACCAGTTATTGGCTTCGCTGGGAATATCCTGGCAGCGGAAGTCTTCGGACAAGACGTTGGGGTTGCCACCAAAGTTGAACAGGAAGACACTCGGCCAGCCAAAGTGGAAGAGGTGGCTCGGGTCGTAGATCAGCTGCGGCGGCAGATTATCGATATCGACCTGCACGCCCGCCTGCTTCCAATAGTCGGCCACGATGGCCTCCGCGGCTTCTTTGGTCTTGTCGCCGGCGACCGTACGGATGCTGACGGCAAATTTCTCGCCCTTATCGTTGGTCAAAATGCCGTCCGCCCCTTTTTCCCAGCCAGCTTCGGCGAACAGTTCGGCTGCCTTGTCGGGGTCGTAGGGATAATGCATGATGTGCGCCTTTACCTCCTCAGTGAGGAGCGGGTGGCGCGGTGAGAGCCAAGATTCGGCCACGGGATTCCGACCCTGGAACAAAGCGTCGACCATTTCTTCGCGGTCGATGGCATAGAGCAACGCCTGGTGGATCCGCACGTCGCCCAGCTTCGGGTCTTTCTGGTCGTTGAGGGCGATCCAGTCCCATCCAAAGCCTGGAATGGTGACGACCTTCCCGCCGCCATTGGCATCCCACTGCTGTTGGATGGTCTGGGCCTGATCGATTGTAATGTTCGGGATGACGGTCACATCGACCTCGCCCGAGAGGA
Organism: Chloroflexota bacterium; assembly: GCA_003520455.1. Next base: position 9,996 of record DOUV01000385.1, read on the forward strand.
TATTCGCCACCAGTGTATTCGTGTCTGAGAAGAACTTCCAGACGATCCGGTCGATCTTGGGCTTGCCCAGGAAGTAGTCGGGGTTGGCCTCAAGTGTCATGTGCGATCCGGGGACCCACTCGACGAGTTTGTATGGACCCGTGCCGATGAACTTCGTGGTCCAGTAGGGATCGTTCTTGAACTTCTCCTTGTCGCTCTTGTACTCCTCTTCCAGGATATGCCGTGGTAGCGGGCGAGCCGTTGTACTGAGTTGCGGGAGACCCTGGTCGGCGAAGACGTACTTCTCTTTCCAGTAGACCTTGAAGGCGCGATCGTCAATCTTCTCGATCTTCGAGATCTTCTGCGCGTCGCCCTTGCCGTAGGCCGGGATATCCGGATCGACCATGATCTGCCAGCCGAAAATGACATCCTCGACGGTCAACGGTGTGCCGTCGTGCCACTTGATGTTGGGGCGGAGTTTCCAGGTCACTTCCATCGTGCCGTCGGGATTCACTACCCAGTCGCCGTCCTTGATCGAAGGAATTTTCTCGACCAGCCAGGGCTGGACGTTGAGGTCGGCGTCGCGGTAGGTCCAGTAGGCGTTCAGGGATTGTTCGGCTTCGATGGCCGCAATCTGGGCGATCATCACGCCGAAGCCTTTTGGCTCCTGCGACATGCCGATGGTCAACGTCTTCATCGCGGAGGCCGGCGCAGCGGTCGCCGCGGGGGCTTCGGTCGGTGCGGCGGCCTGGGTTGGTGCGGG